>CALUWZ010000007.1 GCA_944324625.1 uncultured Mailhella sp.
CAATGACAAGAGCCGCGCCGGCGCGAAGATCGCTTGCCATAACAGGCGCACCGGTCAAAACAGGCACGCCGCGCACCAATGCGGAATTGCCCGAAAGCCTGATATCAGCGCCCATGCGAACCAGTTCGGGAACATGCATAAAACGGTTTTCAAAAATTGTTTCTTCCACAATGCCCGAACCTTTGCAGAGAGTCAGCATGGCCATGAACTGCGCCTGCATGTCCGTGGGAAAACCCGGGTGCGGCAGGGTGCGGATATCCACTGCATTCAGCTCTCCGTGGGGCTTTGCCACAACTGCGTTTTCTTCATAAGTCAGCTTCACATTGCAGGCTTCAAGTTTGCTGCAAAGAGCTTCCATATCCTTATAAGGACAGTCCTCCACCCTGACTTCGCCGTTGGTCATGGCAGCGGCAATAAGATAGGTTCCTGCTTCAATGCGGTCGGGCATAATGCGGTACGGAGCTTCCTGTTTTAAACCCGTTACGCCTTGGATTTTTATTTGGGCATGGCCTGCACCTTCGATTTTTGCGCCGCAGGAATTTAAAAAATTAGCCAAATCCACGATTTCCGGCTCACGGGCGGCATTGTCAAGAACAGTTTCGCCTTCCGCAAGACAGGCTGCCATCATAATGTTTTCCGTGCCGCCCACAGTGGGAAAGTCAAACTGGATATGGGCTCCGTGCAATTTTTTGCAGCGTCCTTTAATGTAACCGCCGTCAAGGGTAAATTCCGCCCCCATTTTTTCAAGGGCGGACAAATGCAGATCAACGGGCCGAGCGCCTATGGCACAGCCGCCCGGCATGGCCACGCTTGCCTCGCCGAGCCGTGCCAGCAAAGGTCCCAAGCACAGCACGGACGCACGCATGGTTTTGACCAGATCATAGGGAGCTTCGGGAATTATGGCTTCCTTTTGGCATATTTCCAGTCTGTTTTGTTCAAAATGTGTTTCAAAGCCTAAGGTTTCCAAAAGTTTTTGGGTTGTCTGAATATCCCTCAGATGCGGAACATTCTCAAAAACCACGGGCTTATCGAATAAAATTCCCCCGAAAAGAATGGGAAGTGCGGCATTTTTCGCACCGCTGACTTTCACGGTTCCTTTCAGAGAAACACCGCCTTGAATCAAAAGACTGTCCATATATACTCCAAAAAAATTTTTTTTCAAAAAAAAGCTTGACGAGCCCGCCGTTTTAGAATAAAAATCTTCTTCACGGCGGAAGTAGCTCAGTTGGCAGAGCACCTGGTTGTGGCCCAGGTGGCCGTGGGTTCAAGTCCCATCTTTCGCCCCAGATTTGCCCAAGCATTTGCTTGGGTTTTTTTGTGGCCTTTTTCCCTGCCTGCCGCACAAAGAAAATTTCTATTCCAAAGGCAAATCAAGGCAAAGTCCTACGGGACAGTGGTCAGAACCGTACACATCGTTTTCAATCCATGCGTCCGCAATATACGGCTTCAATTCCTCGGACACAAAGAAATAATCAATGCGCCAGCCGATATTCCTTTCCCTTGCACGGGTTTTGTAAGACCACCACGTATAGGCTCCTTCGGTATCGCCGTGCACATAACGGTAGGTATCCACATAGCCCATGCCCGTCATTTTATCCAAAAAAGCCCTTTCTTCGGCAAGAAAGCCCGTATTCAGCACATTGTCCTTCGGGCGTGCCAAATCAATTTCCTTATGGGCGATATTAAAATCCCCGCAGACAACAATGGGCTTTTCTTTCCGAAGTTCCTCGGCATAACGCAGAAAACTGTCAAAAAAGCCCATTTTATAGGGAACACGCTTGAAAACGCCCTTGGAAAGCTCTTCTCCGCCGTTGGGAAAATACCCGTTAAAATAGTGAAAGCGGGGAAACTCCAAATGCACTATTCTGCCTTCGCCCTGATATGCTGGATCAGGCAGTTCTATTTCCGTGCGCAGCGGCTTCAGATGCGTAAAAACAGCCACTCCCGAATAGCCTTTTTTGACCACGGAATTTGCCCAGTAGCTTGTTTTTCCGCAGACTGTTTTGTCTTCTTCGGCTATTTGGTCTTCATGGGCCTTGGTTTCCTGTATGCCCACGATATCGGCGCTGTTTTCGCTTTCAAACCATTTCCATTCCTCTTTTTTGCGCAGGGAACGAAAGCCGTTCACGTTCCATGACTGAAAACGTATCATTTAAAGCTCCGTGCTCTTGGGCTGAGATTTGGGTTCACCGCTGTCCAGTTTTTTGCCGAGATCATCCATTAAATTATTGAAGCCTTTTTTGATATCCTTACCCATTTTGGAAGCGTCGTCACCGAATTTATTGATATTTTTTTGAACGGAATCGGAAAAGCTTTCTTCGGAGGCAAGATTCAGAATTCTTTGCCTGACATTGTATCCGCGGGATTTCAGGCTGCTGTCGACTTTTTGCTCAAAATCTGCAAATTCGTCCTCGGTAATTTTTTCTTTGGAAAGCAATTTTTGTACGTGCGGACGGACACAATCCTTATATACGTCATAGGGCAAAATTTCTTTGAGCATATAAATGCCCGCATATTCCGCATACCCGATAATACGGGGCGGCTCCTCGGCATTTGCTTTATCCGCAACTTTTATTGCTTTGTCTCCTCCCAAAACAAAGGAACCCACGCCAAATACAAGCACAAGCCCCACAATAGCCAAAAGATGCAATCCTTTATTCATAATACTGTAATCCTGCAATTCATACGTTATTTTACCCAAAATTCGGGATGGCTGCCGTAATACAAAACGGCCTGCTCCAGATCTTCGGGCGTGTCCACTCCATGAGGAGCCTCAGAAATAAGACGCACCTGCATGCGTATTCCGTGTTCCAAAAGACGGAGCTGTTCCAGCTTTTCCGTCTGCTCCAGAGGACTTGGCGGGAAATCCGCCATTTTTTCAAGCACGGCGCGGGTGAAGGCATATACGCCCACATGCCCCACATAGGGAGCTTTGCGCACCCCGTCACGGGCAAAAGGTATGGCCGCGCGTGAAAAATACAGGGCTTCCCCGTTTTGGGCAAGGGCAATTTTCACCTGATTGGGAGATAAAATTCTGTCCCTGTCTTTTTCTTCGTCAAGAATGACGCCGAGCGTGGAACTTTCGCAGCGGGCATCCCCAAACGGTTCCAAAAGCTTCAGAAACATTTCTCTGCGCACAAAGGGTTCATCGCCCTGAATATTGGCAATAACCGCTTCTTTGTCCAAATCAAGCAGGCCTGCCGCCTCACGCACCCTGTCGGTTCCGCTTTGGTGGTCGTTTCTCGTGTGCACAAAAGGAACGCCGAGTTCTTCGGCTTTTTTTTCTATCCGTTCATCATCCGTTGCCAGCCACACATCTTCAAAAACTTCCGCCTCTTTTGCCCGCATGTAAACATGCCAGAAAAGCGGTTTTCCGCCTATTTCGGCCAAGGGCTTCGCAGGAAAGCGCGTGGAAGCATAGCGGGCAGGAATGACTGCATACGCTTTTTTCATACAATTACCTCGCCATTGCATTGTTATATAGCCCCAAAAAAAAAGCAAGCAAAAACGCAGAACCGCAAATTGAAAAAATGCCAAAAAAAATTCCCGAATTACAATTTTTTTCTTGACGCGTTTTTTCTTTGCTTTATCTTCATAAAAAAGTTTCTTTAATTAAAAGTGAACACTATGAGCAAAGACCTGATTATTGTGGAGTCTCCCGCCAAGGTTAAGACTATCAAAAAATTTCTCGGCAATCATTACATGGTACAGGCCAGCGTAGGCCATATCCGCGACCTGCCTTCCCGCGAACTGGGGGTTGACGAAAACACGTTCATGCCCAAATACGTCACCATTCAGGGCAAGGAAAAAGTCGTGCATGACTTGCAGGAATCCGCCAAAAAAGCGGACATCGTCTATCTTGCGCCCGACCCTGACCGCGAAGGCGAAGCCATTGCATGGCACATTGCCGAGTCCATAAAGGACTGCTCAAAAAACATCAAGCGCATACAGTTCAACGAAATTACCGCCAAAGCCGTCAAAGATGCCATCGAACATCCGAGGGAAATCGATCCGCACCTTTTTGAGGCACAGCAGGCACGCCGCATTTTGGACAGGCTTGTGGGCTATAAAATTTCCCCGCTTCTGTGGAAATCCGTCAAAAGGGGCATTTCCGCAGGCCGCGTGCAGTCCGTTGCCCTGCGCCTTATCGTGGAACGCGAAGAAGAACGTCTTGCTTTTGTGCCCGAAGAATTTTGGAATTTTAAAGCCAATCTCACGGCGGACAACATGTCTTTCAAGGCGGAACTGACCAAAATCAACGGCAAAAAAGCCCACATCGCCAACGAAGAACAGGCCCTTGCCATTGAAAAAGCACTGAATACAGGGTCCTTCATTGTGGAAAGCGTGGAAGAAAAAGAACGCAGCAAAAGCCCGCAGGCGCCGTTCACCACCTCCACGCTCCAGCAGGCAGCCAACCAGCGCCTCGGCTTTTCCGCAAAACGGACCATGACAACCGCCCAGCGCCTTTACGAAGGCATAGACATTGAAGACAGAGGCACCGTTGCCCTTATTACCTATATGCGTACGGACTCCGTGCGAATTGCCGACGAAGCAAAAAAAGCCGCCAAGGATTTCATCGAGCAAAAATACGGCAAGGAATTTGCTGCGACAGGCGGAAAAGGCCGTGACTTCAAAGGCAAAAAATCCATACAGGACGCCCACGAAGCCATACGCCCCGTTGACGTAAACGTCACGCCCGAAGAAGTAAAAGCCGCGCTCACGCCGGACCAATACCGCCTCTACAATCTTATTTGGGCGCGCTTTGTGGCCTCACAAATGGCAAACGCAAAATTCCACGACACGGCCGTGGTTATTTCCTGCTGCAGCAGGGACATCAAAGCCGAAACAGAAACAGAAAAAGAATTTTATCCCCTTGAAACGGAATGGAAAACCAAGGGAGAACGCCTGCTTTTCCCCGGATTTACGACGGTTTTAAGCAGTGCCGACGACAAAGAGGAAGAACTGCCGAAACTTTCCCCCAAGGACGTGCTCGGCGTGGAACAAATCCTCAAGGAACAAAAATTCACCCAGCCGAGCCCCCGCTATACCGAAGCGTCCCTCGTGCGGGAACTGGAAGAAAAAGGCATTGGCCGTCCTTCCACTTACGCCACCATTATTTCCACCATTCAGGACAGGGAATACGTGCGTCTTGACGGCAAGCACTTTGTCCCTACCGATCTCGGCAATGTGGTCTGTTCACAGCTTCGCGACAATTTTCCAACCCTCATGGATGTGGGCTTTACAGCCAAAATGGAAGAAAACCTCGACAAAGTGGCGGACGGAGAACTGGGCTGGGTTAAGCTGCTGACGGACTTTTCGGGCGATTTCAACACCACGCTGGCCAAAGCAAGCGAACACATGAAAACCATAAAATCCTCAGGCGTGGAAACCAATGTCCCCTGTCCGAAATGCGGCAAAAACCTGACCGTAAAATTCGGCAAAAGCGGCGAATTTCTTGCCTGTTCAGGCTATCCGGACTGCAAGTTCACCTCTAATTTCATCCGCAACGAACACGGTGAAATAGAACTGCAGGCAGCGCCCGAACTCAAAGTGGTCGGCACATGCCCCAAATGCGGCGGCAGCACCGTGGAAAAACGCTCCCACACGGGCGCACGCTTCATTGCCTGCGCCAATTATCCCAAATGCGACTATGCCGCACCGTTTTCAACGGGCGTAACCTGTCCGCAGTGCCATGAAGGCGTTTTGGTTGAAAAAAGCTCCAAGCGGGGAAAAATCTTTTATTCCTGCAGCACCTATCCCAAATGCGATTACGCCTTATGGGACTATCCCGTTGCCGAACAATGCCCCGAATGCGGTTCTCCCATTCTGGTGCGCAAAAATACCAAGGCCAAGGGCGACCATTACGCCTGCCCCAACAAATCCTGCAGATACATACGCACAATCGGCGAAGACGGAGAAGAATTTGAACCGAGCTTTGTGCAGATTCCTCTGCTTCCGAGCCAGCTTCCTCCAAAAGCCGAAATAAGTGCTGAGGAACGCACGGAAAAAAACGCTCCGACGGCTGAAAGCCGGAAAGAAACGGCAGAACAGCACACAGAACAAACCGAAGAACAACCCAAAAAAACACGCAAAACCAAAACTGCGCAGACAGCCGATGCAGACACTGCACCTGAAAAACCCAAACGCACCCGCAAAAGCAAAACGGAAAACACGGAAAGCGGCACGGACAAAATTATACTGAACGGCAATGTTTCCGCAGCCAAGGAAGTCAATCTGTATACGGACGGTTCCTGCCTCGGCAATCCCGGCAAAGGAGCCTATGCGGGCATTTTGGAATTTAAAGGCAAACGGCAGGAATTTGTCGGCGGTTTCAGCCGCACCACCAATAACCGCATGGAACTGCTCGGCGTGATCACGGGCTTAAACAAGCTCAAAGAACCCTGCACGGTCAACATTTTCACGGATTCTCAGTACGTGGCAAAAGCCATAAAGCAGGGCTGGCTTGAAAACTGGAAAAAGAACGGCTTCAAAACCGCACAGAAAAAACCCGTAAAAAACCAAGACTTGTGGATGGAACTGGACAGCGCGCTGAGCCGTCACAATGTTGTGTTCAACTGGATAAAAGGCCATGCAGGCCACCCGGAAAACGAACGCTGCGACGAACTGGCCCGTACCGAAGCCGCCAAGGACAATCTGCCGCAGGATGCCGGTTTTGACGGAGAAGCATAAAAAACGGCATAATCTTTGCAATCTTCTTTGCAGCAACCCGAAATCAACAGAATAAGCCATATTTTTTCCAAAAAAGTTGGCACATAAAAAGTATACGGCGGCAAAAACAAAAAAACTGTCACCCCAAAAGGCAGGACAATGCCAACGCAAAGCATGTGCCGCATTAAAAGCCAATTCTGTTGCCGACAAAAAAACAAGGGGAAAAATATGAACAGCAGCGAAAGCAAAATGCATGCTTTTGTCCAAAAAAACCGTTATATTCTCATTGGCTGGACAGTTATCCTGCTCTTTACCATGCTTGTATACAATGCGCTTTTGTTTTCTTCCCTGAAAAAAGAAATGGAAAACAGCCGGCTGGCTTCGGCACGCATTATGGCGGACAATTTGGCGCTTGATATCCAAAGCGGCCTGAATTTCGGGAAAAAACTCGGCAATTTTAACGGACTGGACCTTCTTTTACAGACAAGAAGCCAATATATGCCCTTGGCGGTTTTTGCTCCCGATACAAGCCTTATCAAAAAAACCGACCATTTTCCGGACTTGAAAAAAACAGATACCAATTTTTTTGGCACGGAAAACAAAACAGTGCACGGCCAGTTCCTGCAAAAAACCGATGACGGTTCCGTACTGTTCCTGCCTCTTGAGGAGAAAAACGGCACTGCAGGATATCTTGCCGTTTTTATTGACGATAATTCCATACTGTCCGAACTTTACACATTTTACGGCAAGCAGCTTGGCCTGCAGGGCGCCATAGTTCTTGCGGGCATCCTGTGTCTGGCTCTTTTGCTGCGCCTTTTGGAAAAAAGAACCGAAAAACTTAATATTCCCCTTGAAAAAGCTCTGCGCCATACCCGTTTATGCGGAATTTGCACGTTTCTTGCCGCCCTGCTTTTAAACGGCGCACTGATGATTTACAGTTCCAACAGTCGATATATAGAAACACTGAAAGCAGATTCAGAAAAAACGTTTATTTTCATGTCAAAGACACTGAACAAATTGCTGCTGGTGGGCATTGCCTTTTAAAACATGGACAACACAAATGCCTATCTCACCAATATCACGGAAACGCACCGCAACATCATTCTGCTGAAAATTTATGACGAAAACAATACGCTTGCGGCACAAAGCCAAAACCATGCCGAAAAAAGCCTTGCCGATCCGCTGACTTTTCCCGTTACGCTCCATACCCTGCAAACAGACAGCAATACTGCACAAACAGAAAGGAACTGGACGCTCACGGTGTCCGTCAGCTACCAGTCATGGCTTGCCTATCTGCGGACCATAACGCTGGATATGCTGACCATCGTGGTCATATCCGTTATTTTCATGACCGAACTGTTTCTTCTGCTCATACGCGGCATTGACTATATTCAGGACAAAAAGCGCCGCGTTTCCGAATCCGCCGCACAGGCTCTGCAGGACCCCGAACAGGCCCAGCAAAACAAAGGCGTTTCCCGCACAGTGCTGATGCGGCCGCTGATGTTCTTTGTGTTTTTTGCCATAAACCAGTCCGTCTCCTTTATTCCCCTACGCATGTCCGAACTGCTTTCCGCCCAAAACATCCAAAATACCGTGCTTGCAGGCCTGCCCGTATCCGCAGAAATGGGCATGACGGGTCTAAGCGCCCTGATTGCAGGCACATGGATCAAGAAAAAAGGCATAAAGCTTCCTTTTATGAGCGGGCTTTGCATGCTCGGCATAGGCTATTTCTGCTCCATGCTCGCCGTCAGCCCTTGGCAGTTCATAGCGGCGCGCGCCGTTGTGGGCACAGGCTACGGCCTCACCCTGCTCACAGCCCAAGCTTTTACCGTTAAAGACGGCATGCTGGCTGACATGTTTTCAGGGGCCTATGCAGGCATGCTCTGCGGAAGTGCCCTCGGCGCCATGATTGCCGAACGCTTGGACTTCACTGCCGTATTTTTAATTTCCGCCGTTATCCTGCTCTGTTTCCTTCCTGTTTCCCGCCTTATTCTCAAAGAAGAAAAACAGGCACGGCAGCCAGAAAAGGACAGTCTGCAGAACACCGCAGAAGAAAACAAAAAAGCCGCACTTCCCCTGAAAAAAATACTGCCCCTGCTGTGGGACAAACAGTTTCTGTCCTTTGTCCTCTGCAACCATATACCTTTTGCCATGCTCTGCGTAGGCTTCCTCAATTTCTTTCTGCCCGTTTATCTCAAAAGCGCAGGCACGGCACAGTCCGACATCGGCCGTATTTTCATGCTGAACTGTCTGCTTGTGGTTTATTCAGGCCCTGTTTTCAGCAGTTTTGTACTCAAAATGACACGCAAAAACAATATGGTTGCCGCAGTGGGCGCACTGTCTGCCTGTGCGCTTTTTGCCCTGTCCATGCTTCCGCCGCTTCCCGGCTCCCTGCTCGGCGCCGTTTTGCTGGGAACAGCCGTTGGACTGAGCATTTCCGCACAAAGCGAATATTTCCTTGAACTTGAAATCTGTAAAAAACTCGGTGTCGATCAAAGCATGAGCCTTTTGGACGTGCTCCAGCGCGTAGGTCAGGTCCTCGGCCCGCTCTGCGCCGGCTTTGCCCTGCAGACCATGAACATTGACGCCGTCACCAAGCAAGTCGGGTTGGCATTTATCTGCATTTCCGTTCTGTTCCTCTTCCTGACCCGAAAGCACAAACCCCGCGCTGAACATTAAGGTTATGCAGAAAAATAATTACACCGAACAATTGCGGCAGGCCCTTCCGAGAGTTTTTCAGCTCATGGACACGCCGTTGAAAACACTGCCCCTGAAAGAATACGTACAGGCCTTTCGGCGCAACGACAACACCCTGCAGGACGGAGAAGACGTTATTGCCGCGGCGGAAAACGAAACCCGCGCCCTTTACGGTGACGCCGAAGCAAAACTCGTGCGCAGGGAACTGGAAAACCGCTTTGCCGTGCATACCGCCAATCATCAGGGCATTGACTTCCACTACGAATTTTTTCAGGGAGACCTGCTTTTTGCCCTCGGGTGCAGGCATGCCGTGCCGCTGTTTTCCTGCGGCGGCGTTCCCTGCGACAATATATGCTTTCCCCGCGGCATTGTCCTTTCTTCCAAAAATCCGGACAGCACCAAGGTACTGCGTATTCCCGTACTCAGCAATGCGGAGCGCAAAATTTTTGTCTGCGTAAAAGATGCCTATACCAAGGAACAGCTCAAATCCTGTCCCGAACAAAATCCCGATCTTTCCGAAAAGGAAAAAACTCTTATCCGCAGTCTCGTGCAAAAAATATATCTGCATCCGCAGGTGCTGCGGCAGACAAGCTTCAGCACGCAGATGAGCATTGCCAACAGCCTGACATGGGAAAAACTTACCCCTTCGTCCTTCAGGCTTCCACCGCTCATCAACTTGGAACTGCTGCAGATAACCAAGAAACTCATGCTTCTTGACATGCAGAATCCCTGCAGTCTCATTTACACGGTTTTATTCGAACCCGAATTTACCAAGGCCATATTCCATGCCCTCAACCATCAAAGGGCATGCTGGCAGATTACGGACAAAATCGAAAAAGGAACCTTTTTGTTCTGGGCCGTTGACGGACAAAAACACAGCAGACGCCTGACCTACAATGCCAAAAAGCACAGTGTCGAATGTCCGCAGCATCCCGAACTGTCCTTTGCGCTGACTCCGGAAACCGTCAGCCGCGCCATGCAGGAAGGCACGCTTCTGCCCAGTCTGTACCTTTGTTTTTCCGCTCTGACCATGGCAAGGGGACTTGTCTGCTTCGGCGGGCCCTACCAGCATCATTACATGGCAGCCATGCAAAACGGCACCCAAAACGTTCTTCGGCTAATCGGCGAAAACGCCGCGGCAGACAAAATACGCTGCGTCAGCCCCTTTGTCACGGGACTCATGCCTCTGCAAATGCGTTATCCGAACCGAGAAAAAACCTTTTACGCAGGCATTGCCGAAATACTGCTGGCAGGAGGCATAGACGAAAATCTCTGGGAACAGCTTGGCAGTGCAGATACGTTCAAAACCTTCTGCGCGTCTTTGCCTTTTCATTACGAAGAAGTCATTGCGCCGTCCGAACGGCTTGAAAACTGGCAAAATATCCTGTATTCCCCCTCCCCGCTTGTTCTTTCGGAAAAAGCCGCGGATTTTAACTTTGATTAATACCTTTTTTTGAGATAGCATAATAAAAAATTAAGGAAAAAAATATGCATCGCCACTCCATGATAAAAATTCTGCTTACGCTGTGCGTTTGTTTCTGCACTGTTTTGAATGCCCATGCGGCTCCCGCCAAAAAAATCCGCATCGCCTATGCGGAAGGCGGATATTTTGCCGATTATCCGCTGATTTTAAAAGGCATAACCTCAGGGCTTCAGCAATTCGGCTATATCGAAAACGGCTTTGTTCCCATTCCCCAAAAAGGACACGTTGCCAAACAGATGTGGCAGTGGCTTCATGAATACGCAGGCGGCGACAAAATAGAATTTGTGGAAGATGCCTGCTATTCCGCAGACTGGGACGAACAAAAACGTCAGGAAATCAAAGAAACGCTTATTAAGCGCGTTCGGGAAAAAGGTGATATAGACATGATTGTCACCGTCGGAACATGGGCCGGCCAAGATTTTGGCAGAGCGGATTTAAATATTCCCGTTGTTGTCACATCCGTAACCAATCCCATTGAAGCAGGCATTGCCCTTTCCCCGCAGGATTCAGGCAAAGACAACCTTGCCGCCACGGTTCAGCTTGACCGCTACAAACGGCAAATTCTCCTTTTCCATTCCATTTTTAAATTCAAAAAACTCGGCATTGCCTACGAAGACACCGAAGAAGGCAGAAATATGATTTCCCTTGCGGAAATTGAAAGCGCAGCAAAAGAAACAGGAACGGAACTTGTCACCTGCACGGGGGATCTGTATATTTCCGATCTGCAGAAAGCTTCCGAAAACCTTAAAATCTGCCATGAACAGTTTGTCCGCCAAGGGGTTGACGCCGTGTATCTTACCCTGAACAACGGCCTTTCCGCCAAATATGCCAAAAATGTTCTGGCACCGCTGAGCAATGCGCATATCCCAACATTTTCCCAGTCAGGGCAGGAAGACGTCAAGCACGGTGCACTGCTCAGCATTTCACAGCTCAATCTGGAACAGGAAGGCATTTTTGCCGCAGAACAGATCAAAGCCATTGCGGAAGGCAAAAAACCGAGGGAAGTCAATCAAATTTTTGAAAGCATAATCAGCCTGACCCTGAACCTTAAAACCGCCACCATTATCGGCTGGAATCCTCCGCTGGAACTGCTTATTGCCATCGACGAATTCTATCAGGACATCCAGTAAAGCCGCGAACCTGCCCTGACGAAAAAACAGCACCACATTTCAGCAAATAAACAGAACATATTTTAAAACAACAAACAGCCTTCAAGGCTGTTTTTTTATTTTCCCGCAATATGCGCAAAAATCCGTTACAGACAACACAGTACGCACACAAAAATTTTTTGTCCGGTCAGACAGCTTTCATGACAAAAACAACCAGCCGCAGAAAAAAAAACACAAACATTTTTGTAACAGACGCATGCATTTAACCTGCCGTAATGTATGCATTTGTCGGCATACAATCCGGTTACGGACTTTTTTTGCAGACAAATTCGGCGTTTCTCAACCTATAGCAGACAGCATGTGAAAAATACTGCAAAATGCCCCCAAAAAACGGCAAAATTCGTCATTCAAAAATTTTTTTCATAAGCAAAGCTTTCTTCCCTCACAAAAAAATATCATATCATATTGAAAAAAATATATTTTTTATTTACTTTTCTGCTGCGGCCCACTTTTTTCCGAAAAAAATGAAAAGTCTTTTTTCAAAAAGTGTATTGACAGCAAAATTCTTTTTTCTATACTCAAAAACATGTTACACCGTAACATAATACGGTACGCATATTAAAAAAGAAAACAATTTTTTCATAAGGAGCGTAGTATGAGGGACGCAATTGTTATCGGTGCAGGCATTGCCGGCATGTCAGCCGCTTGGCGCTTACGTTTTGGAGACTTGCTCGTTCTTGAGGCAAGCAACCGTATCGGCGGCCGTCTGCGTTCAGAACGCAGAGGCAAATACTGGCTTAACTGGGGCGGCCACGTTTTCGGAGGCCCGGGATCTTATGTTGACGGTCTGCTGCGGGAAGTCGGCGTTGACGCGCTGAACCTGCAGGGATCTTTTTCCGCGCTTTCTTTCAAGGGCAAAACCCTGAACGGCGGAAACGTAAACCTGTATCCTTTCAAACTTCCTCTTTCATGGTCAACCCGCTTTGAAATTGCCCGCGTAGGCCTTAAAGTCATGCGCGCCGTAAAAGCATACGGCAAAGTAAACAAACCCCGCCCGGGCGAAGATTACCGTGTCCGTCAGCAGCGCATTTACGATTTTATGGCCGACAGAACATTTTCCGATTTCACGGGCCCTCTGACCCCGGATGCAGACGCATTCTTCCGTCCCACGGTATCCCGCTCCTCAGGCGACCCTGAAGAAATTTCAGCAGGCGCAGGCGTCGGCTATTTCCTGCTTGTATGGGACAAAAGCTCAGGCCTTGCCCGCAACATTGTAGGCGGCGCGGCAACCCTTCCGCAGGCCATTGCCCACAAACTCGGCGATAAAGTTCAGCTTGGCGCAGAAGTTATCAAAGTTATCCAGCATGATGACCACGTTGAAGTCGTATACGTGCAAAACGGCGAAGAAAAAACCGAAAAAGCCCGTTACTGCGTCATGACAACGCCCGCAACCATTACCCACAAAGTAACCGAAGGCCTTGACCCCATTGTTCACGAAGCACTCGGCCAGATTAAATACGGCCATTATGTTTCAGGCGCATTCCTCACCAATGAAACGGGCGTTCAGTCTTGGGACAACGTATACGCCTACTGCACGCCTCAGCGTTCATTCAACATTGCGTTCAACATGTCCAACCTTGTGCGTTCCATGGAAAACGGCGAAAGAGCCCCGGGTTCTTCCTTCATGGTTTTCTCTCCCGCAAGCCTTGCACGCAAGCTTATCGACCTTCCCGATGAAGAAGTTCTCGACATTTACCGCAAAGACTTGGAAGAAGTATTCCCGGGCTTTGGCAAAATCGTTGTGGAACAGCAGGTGCAAAAATTCAGAAACGGCCTTGCCTACTGCTTCCCGGGCAGAAACAAGCTTCAGCCCAAGCTCATGCGCGCACCGAAACGCATTTACCTTGCAGGCGACTATCTCGGCTCATGGTATACGGAAACAGCCATTCAGACAGGCCTTTTGGCAGGTGAAGACATCAACAGCAAGCTTTATACCGACAATCTTCTGCCGAACAACGGTTTTGTATATTAATCCTTAATCCTCAAAACTCTCCGGGAGCCTGCGCTCCCGGACCCCCTCTTTTCTTTCGGAGACACCATGAGAGATACCATAAGCAGCAGCAAAGCCCCCCTTGCAGTGGGCAATTATTCCCAAGCAGTGCGGGCAGGCGATTTTCTTTTCCTTTCAGGCCAAATCTGCGTCAATCCGCAGACAGGCAAGGAAGAACGGGAAAGCGTAACCGCACAGACAACCAGAATTATGGAAAACATCAAAGGCATTGTGGAAGACGCAGGCGCAACCATGGACGATGTGGTGCAGTGCAGGGCGTTTCTTTCCGATATGAAACATTTTCCTGAATTTGACGCCGTTTACGGCAAATATTTCAGCAAACCTTTTCCTGCCCGCATGACAGTGGCCAGCGCAGGCATTTACAATGATTTGGATGTGGAAATGGATGTGGTAGTATACTGCAGACAGTGATTTTGAATATTTTGCTGTCAAAAGAATTAAGCAAAAAATTTTGGGCAGTTGACTTAAAAATTTTGACAGCAAAATTTAAGGGTTTTAGGAGGTGTTATGTCAAACGAAACTAAAGATCAATCTTCAGCCAAGCTTGATAAAAAATTGATGATTCCAAGCGTACTCATGGTTCTGTTCATTGCAGTTCCGCTGGTAATTTTTTCCAATACGCCCGCAATCCAAGAATTTATCAAGTTTGTTTACAAAGTTACATCAGATACCTTCGGCTGGGGATATATTCTTCTTTACCTGTTATTCGGCTTTTTTGTATTTTATGTTGCATTCAGCCCCTACGGCAAAATCAAACTCGGCCCCAAAGACCAAAAACCCCGTTACGGGTATTTCCACTGGGCCAGCATGATCATTGCCGCAGGCCACGGCTGCGGACTTGTCAACTGGTGCATGGTTGAACCGCTTATCATCAACCACGTGGCTCCCCTCGGCCAAGGATACAACAGCGCCTATACATACGAAGTTGCCGCGGCCTACATGCTTTTCCACTGGGGCCCCTACTACTGGGTTCTCTATCTTGTAGCCTGCGTGCCGATATTCTACTTCCTCGGCATACGCATGTATGACCGCCAAAGAGCTTCCGCCACCCTTGAACCGCTCATCGGCAAAAAAGGCGTGGAAGGCTGGTTCGGCATTATTTTTGACGCCTTTGTCATTCTGAGCCTTGCAGGCGGCCTCGGCGCAACGCTCACCTCTGCCGTGCAGCTTGTGGGCGGCCTTTTCGGAAGTTTCTTTGATCTTGAAAACACAAAACAATTCCAAAGCATTATTCTTTTTACCTTTACCATTATTACGGCAGTCAGCCTGCGCAAGCCTGTCAGCCGCGGCATGAAGGTTCTTTCCGACGCCAACTCCGTTCTGGCAATACTTTTGCTTGCCATCGTCGTTCTCGGCGGTCCCACGGCGTATTTCTTCAGCCTTGCTACCAACACCCTCGGCATGACTCTGGATATTTTCCCCCGCATTTCAGGCTGGACCGACCCCTTCGGCGTCAGCGGCTATCCGCAAGAATGGACAGTTTTCTACGGCGCATGGTTTGTTGCCTACGCTCCCATGATGGCCATTTTCTTCACAGGCATTTCCATGGGACGCACCCTGCGTGAAACCATTCTCGGCGTATATTTCTTCGGCTGCCTTTCTTCCTTCCTGTTCACCATTGTCATGGGCGGTTTTGTGCTTTACTGCCAAAAGAACGGCATCGACCTTTACGGCTTCTACGTTGCCTCCGGCAATGACCTGCCCAAAACAGTCAGCTACGTTCTGACCATGGTGCCTTTTGCCAAGATTTACGCTCCGTTTTTCCTTGTTATGGTTACCATTTTCCTTGTAACCACCATTGATGCCGCTACCCGCGTTATCGCAGCCATGACCACAAGAAACATGATTGCGGGCCAAGAACCTTCTGTTTTCGCCAAGATTTCATGGTGTTTTGCCATTGCGCTTTTGGTCTGGGGCGTTCTTTTGGTCGGCGGCCTCTCGGTTATCCAAGCCCTTGTCGTGCTCACGGCCCTTCCGCTCCTTGTTGTATGCGTCATTATGAATTTCTCCACCTTCAAGGCAATACACATGGATTTCCCGCACATCAGAAGCAAAAACCTGCTCTTCTTTGAAAACAGACACGAAAAGCAGGAAAATGAATAACCCATAATAATCTCAAACAACAAACCCATACAAGCTGTCAATACGGCGCACCGTGCCGTATTGACAGTAAAATTCCGCAGCAGTTCACCGCAGCTGCGGCATATTTAATCTGTGACAGCATGCGCTTTGAGGTAAAAAATGGAACTTTCCCTTTTTATTAAACTTATTCTGCTTCTCGCAGTTTTGACTGTTTTCTTTTTCATGCAGAATTATGTTCTGAAACTCTATGAAAAAGAATGCCTGAAACTCTGGAACAAATCCAAAGGCGAACAGACTGCTTCCTGCTGGCTGAAAATTAAACGCCTTGCCTTTGCCTTCTGCGCCGTACTCATTATTGCGGGAATTTCCGCCGCTCTCGGCTACTACTGCGGAACTCAGGGCTTTTTTTCCTCTCTGAACTAGGACTGCCATGCTCAATCCGCAATTTTTAAAAATTTTTCTCAATCTCTTTCTTGTTTATATTTCATGGGGTACTCTGTACCTTTTCAACAAAAATACCATTGCCGTGTTCGGTCCTTTTCTTACCTGCGGTTTCCGAACCTTTACGGGCGGCATCGGCATCTGCCTTTTTCTTCTTTTAAGCAAAAAATTTGTTCTGCCTTCAAAAAAAGACATTGTTCAGGCCAATTGGATGGGCTTTTTCATGGTGACCGTAGGCGCAGGCTTTTTATCCAAAGGTCAGGAAAGCGTGCTCTCCTCCACCGCAGCCATGATTACAGCCTCCGTCCCCATTACCATGCTTATTTCCGGCTGGCTCCTTGCAGGAGAACCCTGTCCCCGAAAAACTCAGTGGGCAGGGCTTTTTTTCGGTTTTCTCGGCCTTGCCGTCATTGCTTTAAGCCAAAATTCCGAAAACAGCACGGGACACAATTCCTTAATCGGCATTGCATGGCTTTTTGCCGCCACACTGGGCTGGATAGCCGGCACGCTCCTGACTCGGCGCTTTCCTTCAAATTCAAAGCTTTCAGGAATACAAAACTGTGCATTTTTATTGATATTCGGCGGCATACAGACATTTCTGATCGGCCTTGCTGCAGGGGAGGGCGCGGAAGTCAAATGGCAGGCCGTCAATGCGGAAATTCTTTTTTCCCTTGCATGGCTCAGCCTCGGCGGTTCCGTTATTGCCTACAGCTGTTATTTTTGGCTTCTTTCACATACCACCATTGCCGTAACCATATCCTATGAATACGTGGTGCCCGTCATCAGCCTTGCCGTAGGCTATTTTATCGGCAGCGAACCCATAACCCTTGCCATGGTTTTAGCAAGCGCCATGACCATAGGCTCCGTATTTTTTATTATACGGCAAAAATTGCATTGAAATTACAAGGGTTTCATTTTATCATAAGTTATATGTTTCTGCACATGCCACCCATAAGCAGGATTATCGGATATGAAAGAAAATTTGCAAGAACCTGAAACAAACGCCGAAAAAAAATACTACACCATCAGCGCCATCACCAAAGCCTGTACGGTGCTGGACATGCTTGCAACAAAACAAAGCTGGGAACTGGCGGAACTCTCCAGAGCTGCCAAACTTCCCAAAACCACAGTGCACCGCATTCTGCTGACCTTTGAAGATTCAGGCTACGTGCAGCAGGAACAGCACAGCAAACGCTATTATCTTTCCCACAAAGTGTTCACGCTTGCAAATGCCGTTCTTGCGGGCACCAATCTGCGTGAAATAGCAAGTCCCCACTGCAAAGAACTGCTCGCAGAATACAATGAAACCGTCAACCTTTGCGTGGTTTCCGGAATTGACATGGTTATTGTGGACAAGCACGTAACCACCCAAACCCTGAGGCCCGACAATATTGTGGGTTCTTCCTTCCCTATTTTTTATTCCGCTTCGGGCAAAGCCTTTCTTGCATTCAGCGACCCTGCCTATTATCACGAAATGCTGCCGAAAATAAAAAACAATACGCTTCCGGCAATTTCCGACGAAGCGTTTCAGGCCTTTCTTGAAGAAATCGAAGAAGTGAAAAAAACAGGAACAGCCTTTGACAATGAAGAAATTTATCAGGGCGTGCGCTGTATCTCCTCACCGATTTTCGATTTTTCGGAACACTGCGTCGGCGCAATAAGCGTAACTGCCCCCACCGTGCGGCTGACTGCCGATCTGATTGCAAAAATGAGAATCAGCCTTTTGAAAACGGCGCAAAACATTTCCCTGCGCCTTGGTTCCTCCAATCCGCTGTTTAATGTCCTTATAAATTAAACACGGCTGCGGAAGCGAACTTTTCTGCCCGCTCCTTTCGGCCCCACGCAGCACCGCAGATCCCTGCGGCTCTTTGTTTCCTGCCGCATTGCCTTTCTGTCCGCGGCATGCCTTCAGCCCCTGAACCGAGACTTTTATTCCGCCGAGGACGGCATCAGCGCCAGCATACAGACAGTACGGACAGACGGCATTGCCATTATCTGATTTCTTTATTATGCCTGACAGCCTGCCAAACACATTATAAAAAATTTAAAATGCAATCCGCTTCTCCCTGCCAAAGGATCAAAAAAATACTGCAGTCCGGGCGAACCCCTATTTTGCCGGTACTCTCAAAAAACGAACCTATTGGAATTTTATGTTTTTTAAGCTATAATATGCTTATTCTTGCAAAGCATGAGGCAAACAGACGGGCAGGCCGTATGAAATTTGAATATTTGAAGCATTTACTGGTAATTGCAGACTGCAAATCTATTTCGCGGGCAGCCGAAAAGCTGCGCATGAGTCAGCCTGCCCTGACCAAAGAAATCAATTTTGTTGAAGATGAACTTGGCATACAGCTCTTTATCCGCTCCAATAAAGGAGTTATTCCGACCAAGCAAAGTGAGTCATTTTTCAGGGAAAGTGAAATTGTGCTTTCCTATTATCATTCTTGGAAGTCGAATAAAAAAAACATGGATCTTGAAGCGGTGAACATTGCCGTTTCAGAATTGTTCTGCCAGCTTATTTTCAGCGATCTTCTGGTAGAAATGCACAAAAACAGACCGCAGGCAGACATACGCATAACAGAGCACAGCACACAGGAAATCATCAGTTCCCTGCCGCTGCAGAATTATGATTTGGCCGTTGTCATGTGCCTCCCTGAAGACGAAACACGGATTGCGGAAAAAGTTCGGTCCCTTAATTATGAAATGGAGCTGCTGCATTCCGACAGCTACTGCGTTTTTATGAACAGCAGGCATGTGCTTGCCGATAGAAAAGAAATTTTTCTGGCAGATTTGGAAACAAGTGTTTTGGCGTTATACAGCAACAGTTCCGCTTTTTTATATTCCGGCTTCTTGGGATCGCGTTTTGCACAGAAAATATTTTTGCCCAACAGTGATATGATAACCACTATTTTAGACAATGAAACAAATTTTGTTTCTTTCTGGTCAAAGCTTATTGTCAAAGATGCTATCCGCCTCAGCACACATTTGTGGACATGCAAAGAAATTAAGGATTTTCCAATGCCTTTCAATCATTACGTGATTTATCCGCAAAAAAAATATGTCTCCCCTGCCGCAAAGGTTGTGCTCGCCAAAATAAAAGAATGGTACCAAAAACAGCGGCATGATTAAATCGGTTATATCCCCATTCAAAATTTGAGTATATACAAAAATAATTATTTCTTTATAACAAATAACATGTGAACCTCATCACATGTTATTTTATTTTTAAAGGAGCGGAATATGACGAAACAAAAAACTCAGCTCAATGTCTGCGGTATGATCCATATTGCTGTTATTGTATTTTTTATGTTTATTTTTAAATGTTTTCCTCCTTTTGCCAAAATAACGCCGAACGGTATGGAAATTTTGGGAATTTTTTTGGGAGCCGTTTACGGCTGGTGCTTTTACAGCCTGCTGTGGACATCTCTCATGGGAATTCTTGCCTTCGGCTTTACGAAAACGTTCACAATGGCGCAGGCATTCGGCTTGGGATTCGGCGATGAATTTGTCATTATGGTTGCCGGTCTGCTCTTTATAGCCGCCTATATCAACCAGTCCGGTTCTTCAATGATCATTATCAGCTGGCTTGCAAAACGAAAAACAGCGGAAGGACGCCCATGGGTTTTTGTGGCTCTTTTTTTATTGGGCACACTGCTGATATCTATTTTGACAGACGTTGTTCTGGCTGCCATTCTGATGCTTCCCCTTTACCGAGCCTTTGCCGAAAATGTCGGCATCAAGCCGTACGACCCGCTGAACTCTGTTTTTCTGACGGGGATACTGTGTGCTTCCTCTCTCGGCGATATTGCCATGCCTTTTAAATTTATGCCTATAATTTTTTGGAAAACATTCACTTCGCTTACCGGCATACCGGTAGATTTTTCCAAGCACGTCTTTATTGTTTTCCCCGCCGTTGTTGCCGTTTTGCTGGTATATGTGCTGGCATGCAAATTTATCGTTCGGCCCGACGTATCTGTTTTAAAAAACATATCCAAACTGGAATGCTTTAATGTGCAGGCAAGCAAAGTTCAGAAAATAAACCTGACGGTTATCGGCTTGCTTTTGGTTTCACTGATATTGCCCAGCATACTGCCGAAAGATTTCATCATTACTAAATTTTTCACGCACTTGGGATATGCAGGCACAGTCTTTGGCTTTTTGCTTTTTATGATTACGTTCAAAGTTGACGGCAAAAGCCTTATCAGCCTTCAGGAACTTGCAAAGGATTTTGACTGGGCAATGCTCATGCTTTTGGTATTCTTTATACCTCTTGCCACGGCACTTCCTTCTGACGATGCCGGAATAAAAAGTTCCATATCTTTGTTTGTTCAGCCTATTTTGTCAGGACTTCCCCCGTATTTCTTTGTCGTTGCTTTAATTTTGATGGTTACGCTTTTAACCAATTTTTTAAACAATATGATTGTTGCCCTGATTTTTGTCTCAATTCTTGCTTCCCTTGACCTGCAGGCTATGGGACTGAATATTACTGTACTGGCGATTATGATTATGTGCTCTTCCGTATATGCCATGTTTTCTCCTGCGGCAAGTCCTGTCAGCGCATTCATTTTTTCCCAAAAAGATCTGATCCGTTTTAAAGATCACTGCCTGCACGGTTTAAAATGCTGTGCTGTGATTTTAATTTTTTCTTTTACCATTGTTTATTGGTATCTGACAATTTTTATGTAAAAAGGAGTTACTATGTTTTGCGTAGATTTCAGAAACAGACCGCCTTTTAAATCTTTTATGGCACAGGGAACGTGGAACCTGTTCGATGCCGGACTCCTGACAAAAACAGCAAAGTTCTTCTCTTCACAAATAGCACCCTCTGCTTTGGAAAAATCCATGGATCTGTATTTTCAGGAAATGGCCGCGGCTGGAATTGATAAGGCTGTTGTTCCCGTCCGCTGCTCTGCAGGAGGTAAAAACGAAGATTTATTGGAACTTATTCAAAAATATGAAAATAAATTCATTGGCATAATCAGCGCAGAACCTTTTTCGCCTGCTTTATCCGAAGCCATTGACAGGTATATTGTCAACGGCCCCTGCACAGGCATAACGCTTGAACCCTCTTTGGATTCTTTTTTCTGGCGCGTTGACGACAGCAGAATGAATACGGTTTACGAAAAATGTGCGGATAAAGGCATTCCCGTATTGTATACAATAGGAGGGCTGGACGGGGTTGCACCGGAACAAATTTCTGCCGCAGAAAAAGTTGCCCAAAATTTTCCCGAACTGAAAATTATCCTTTGTCACGGCTTTTGGCCCGAAACAATAAAAGCTTGCCAACTGGCTGCTTTTTATGAAAATATTTACCTCTGCACAGACGTATATTTAATGCAGGTGCCGGGTTTTGAACACTATGCGGCAGCCGCCAACTTCATGATTCCCGATAAAATTATTTTCGGCAGTGCATATCCTCTTGCTTCCATGGAAAGTGCCGCCGCTTTTTATCGGAACGGAATCTTAAAAAATGAAGTACTGGAACGGGTAATGGGTGAAAATGCACTGAAAGCCCTTGGTATTGATAAGTAACCTGATAAAATCTTAAATGCAAAAAAGCAAAACTCCTTCACGGATTTTTGCTTTTTTTTCGGCATAAAAAATAACATTTTCTTCCCGAAGAAATGATGTCCGGCAGATGTTTATACGGCAGACACACAGCCTTTTCCAAATCCGCACGCCTGCTCCGTCATTACAAGACAAACAAAAAATGCTGCTTTAAACAGTCACCCTGAATGTGATTTTTAACTCTCAAATAAAATGTCACAAATTCTCATGCAGCGTGACTGCTCACAACACTGTCGGCTATAAGCCTTTGCGTCAGGCCCTGTATTCCGAACATACTGCAAAACTTATCTGCAAATTTCCCCCCGCCGTCAAAACGACTGATAACAAAATAAAAAAAGGACTTATGAAATTTTTTGTTTTCATAAGTCCTTGAAATATCTGGAGCCAACTGCGAGAATTGAACTCGCGACCTACTGATTACGAATCAGTTGCTCTACCATCTGAGCTAAGTTGGCGTGCTGTTATTTTTAATAGCAAGGTTCTGTTCTGTCAAGAAAAATTTCACGGTTTTACTTTTTTTGCAAACAAAAAATTAAACAACAACATGACAATAAAAATTTTTCCTGCTTTTTCATCAGCAAAAAGCTCCTGAAACAAGAATGTTTTGTGATATGCAAAGAGCGGCGAAAATCAATTTTCAGTATGCACAAAATTTTTGTAACCGCAGTTTTTCCGTTTTTTATCCGTCTGTTTTTCCAATAACGGCAGCAATAAAATTTTTCTGCGGTATTTTAGACAGATAAGGCTGCGTATACAATTCATGAAAACATAAGCC
>CALUWZ010000008.1 GCA_944324625.1 uncultured Mailhella sp.
TTGAGGTAGAGTTCCACGCAGGTATCAAGGGAATGGCCGATTTCGCCTGATTTGCGCAGGGGTTCGATGGCTTTGGTGATTTCTGAACGGACATTCAGAAGGATTTCCCAGTTTTGGCGGGTTTCTTCGTTAAGGGCAAAATCCGCAGTATTGACTTCCTGTGTTGCAAAAATGGTTTTTGCTTCGGGTTTCAGGGCGTCGGGAATGTAACGGTAGCTTTCTTCCGCCGTAAAGCTGAGCACGGGGGCCATGTCGCGCAGAAGAAGCATGAGAATATGGTAAATGGCGGTCTGTGCGGAGCGTCTTTCTTTGCTTTCGGGGTGTGAGGAATAGAGTCTGTCTTTCAGCACGTCAAAATAGAAAGCGGAAAGTTCCGTTGCGCAGAGGCCGTGCAGGGTGTGGTAAACCTTATGGAATTCAAAAGCGGCATAGGCTTCCTGAATTTTTGCGTGTGCCTGCAGAACCGTGTCGAGGGCATAGCGGTCAAGGCTTTCCATATCTTTTACGGCAATCATGTTTTCCTTGGTCAGGTCAAAAATGCTGCCGAGCATATAGCGTATGGTATTGCGGATACGGCGGTATGCGTCAACAAGGCGGTTCATGATTTCGTCGGAAAAACGGATGTCTTCGCGGTAGTCCACGCTGGAAACCCAAAGGCGCAGCAGTTCGGCGCCGTTTTTGTCGATAACTTCCTGCGGAGCAACGACGTTGCCGACGGATTTGGACATTTTTCTGCCTGCGCCGTCCACCACATAGCCGTGGGTCAGAACATTTCTGTAAGGAGCCTGTCCGCGCGTGCCCATTGAGGCAAGCAGGGAAGAGTGGAACCAGCCGCGGTGCTGGTCGGAACCTTCCAGATAAAGGTCGGCAGGGAAACCGCCTTCGGGACGTTTTTCCATGACGGCGGCAAAGCTTGTGCCTGAGTCAAACCAAACGTCCAGAATATCTTTTTCCCGTTTGAAATGGCTGCCGCCGCAGTGGGGGCATTTGATGCCTTCGGGGATGATTTCGCTGTCTTCGGCTTCGTACCAGTAGTCGCAGCCCGTGGGGTGCTTGGCAAAGCGTTCGGCAATTTCGCGCATCCATTTGGGGTCCTGCCATGCTTCGCCGCAGTCTTGGCAGAGCAGGGCAAGAATGGGCACTCCCCATGTTCTCTGACGGGAAATGCACCAGTCAGGACGCTGTTCGATCATGTTGTAAATTCTGTCTTCGCCCCATGAAGGAATCCATTTTACGTCATTGCGGATGGCATTGAGGGCTTTTTGGCGCAGGTTGTTGGTGTCCATGGTGATGAACCATTGGGTGGTTGCGCGGAAAATGACGGGTTCTTTGCAGCGCCAGCAGTGCGGGTAGGAGTGGGAGATTTTTGCCTGTGCAAGCAGGTTGCCCACTTCTTCCAGTTTGGCAATGACATGGGGGTTGGCGTCGAAAACCATCATGCCTGCGAAAAATTCCACGGTGGGCAGAAAACGGCCAGCATTGTCAAGGGGAGAATAGGCTTCCAGTCCGTATTTGAGGCCTACTTCATAGTCTTCGCGGCCGTGGCCGGGAGCGGTGTGTACGCAGCCCGTGCCTGCATCGAGAGTAACGTGTTCGCCGAGAATGACGAGGGATTCACGGCTGTAGAAGGGGTGGCAGGCTTTGAGGTTTTCAAAAGCTTTGCCTTCTGCTTCGCCGAGGATTTTATATTCTTCCCAGCCGAAAATTTTTGCGCAGCCTTCCAGAAGTTCTTTGGCAAGCACGTACTGGGCGCCGTTTGCTTCCGCAAGAACATAGATAAATTCAGGGTGCAGGCAGACGGCAAGGTTGTCGGGCAGCGTCCATGGCGTGGTGGTCCAGATAACTACGTAGCTGCGGCTTGTGTCAGCTTCGGGGAAAATATTTTTCAGTCCTTCGTCCTTGAGCGGAAAACGCACGTAAACAGAGGGAGAAGTGTGGTCATCGTATTCGACTTCCGCTTCCGCAAGGGCGGTCTGGCAGGAATTGCACCAGTAAATAGGCTTTTTGGAGCGGTTCAGGTTGCCGTTTTCCGCAAAATTGGCAAGTTCGGCGGCGGTTACGGCTTCATAGCCGGGAGCCATGGACATGTACGGATCTTCCCATTTGCCGAGAACGCCGAGACGCTTAAACTCCTTGCGCTGAATGTCAAGGAATTTCTCTGCGTATTTGCGGCATGCTCTGCGGATGGACGCTTCGGACATTTGGGCTTTCTTTTCGCCGAGTTCTTTTTCCACATTGCGCTCAATGGGCAGACCGTGGCAGTCCCAGCCGGGGATATAGGGCGTTTTGTAGCCTGCGAGGTTTTTTGATTTGATGACAATGTCTTTTAAAATTTTATTCAAAGCAGTGCCAAGGTGAATATGGCCGTTGGCGTACGGGGGACCGTCGTGCAGGCGGTATGCGCCTTTTTGGCCGGATGCTTCCTGCATGGTTTCGTATACGTTATTTTGTTCCCAGAATTTGAGCATTTCAGGTTCTTTGTGAACCAAGTCGGCTTTCATGGGATAGGATGTTTTGGGTAAATTCAATGTTTTTTTGTAGTCAGCCATTGTTTTTTTGCCTCCAATGCGGTAAACATTGTATTTTTGTCCATTCTTGAAAAATCGTCAAGCAAATAGCATGAATTTTTAAAAATTTTTTCTGTCAGCGCAAACTGTGCGGAACGGATTTTGTTTTTGTGCATTCATAAAATTATTGGGCGCAAAAACTGCCGCCGAGGGCAAAAATACTGCCGTTGGGAGCGTTTTCAAAGGTTTTTCCGCCGTAGACAAGCACGGTTTTTTCTATGTTCATGCTCGGCCATGTTCCGAATTCTGCCCCAAGGCTTTTTAAAAGGGCAATGGCCGTGGGCGTAACGGTTTCGCCTTTGCCTTGGAACGCGCAGACGCTCACGCCTTCAAGCAGTCTGAGCACTGCTGGGGCAGGACTCGGGATAAGGCCGTGCCGGCATTCAATGACGCCGTCCGCAAGGGGCAGGGCGCCGCAGACAAAGCTGTCGGGGTCAAGTTCCGCAAAAAGCAGGCATGCCATGCAGATGTCCACGATGCTGTCCAACGCGCCCACCTCGTGAAAGGTGACTTCTTCGGTTTTTTTTCCGTGTACCTGCGCTTCGGCTTCGGCAAGCAGGGTGAATGTTTTTTCGGCGAGTTCCTTGGCCTTTTGGGGCATGGCGCTTGCTTCGATTATGGTCAGGATATCATTCAGCGTTCTGTGCGCATGTTCGTGCGGCAGGCTGACTTCGGCGTTTTTGCCCGCAATGTGATTGACGGACTTGTCCGTAATGGACAGGCAGTTTTCAAGGCTTGGCCGACGAAGGCTCTGCACTCGTTCGTTCATGGCAGCATTGTCAATATTCAAAAGACAGGCAAGGCCGCACAGGAGCATGTCGCCCGAAAGGCCGGACTGAGGCCGTATGCACAGAATTTTTTGTTCTTTTTGAAACTTTGGGCCGTGCCCGTGAATATGGTCACAGGCATGTTCGCGGCTGTGGGAGTGAAAATGCGTGTGTTCGCCGCCGTGGCTGTGGGTATGGTCGTGTGACATGGTTTTTCTCGGCAGGGTTTATAAAAACATATTTAAAATCCGCAGGGCGGAGCAGGCAGCACCAAATCCGTTGTCAATATTGAAAACGGAAATTCCCGAAGAACAGCTTGCCAGCATGGAGCAGAGAGCCGTTTCGCCTTGTTTGGCCATGCCGTAGCCCACAGACGTGGGTACTGCCAAAAGAGGCTGGCGGCACAGTCCTCCGAGAACGGAAACAAGGGCGGCGTCAAGTCCTGCCACGGCAATGACAATGTCGTGCTTTAAAATTTCGGGCAGGGCTTTTTGGATGCGCCAAAGGCCCGCAACGCCGCAGTCTTCAAACATGGTATGGGTGATGCCGAAATATTCCAAGGTCTTGGCGCATTCCCATGCCACGCAGGCATCGGCGCTTCCCGCGCTGACTACGGCAACTTTTTTCCCTGACCCGTGGGGGGCAAGGGGAAAAGCAAAAGCCGTTTTGGAAAGTTCGTGATAGCAGACGTTTTCCCTGATTTCTTTTGGAAACGCATAAAAAATTTCAGGCCGCAGACGGGTGAAAAGAATGCTTTTCTGTGTTTTTTTGCTGAATTTTTCAAGCAGGCTTCGGATAATTTCCGTGTCTTTGCCGTCGCAGAAAACCGCTTCGGGCATGCCGAGGCGTTCTTTTCTGTCATAATCAAACTGAACGTGGGAAACTGTTTCGGTATTCATGGGCAGAATATAGAGGCATTTGGGCAGAAAGTAAAGAAAAAGCACGGTTTCCCGTGCTTTATTTTTATTTGTTTCTTGCCGAAACGGTACGGCGGCAAAGCCCGTATCTGCGGCATGCTTTCGGGCTGCGCATGTTTTGTCGCATTATGCGCAGACCAGTTTGCGTATGGCCTTTTCATATACGAGGGCACCCTGATACAGGTCTTCGGCAAGGGCGTATTTTTCTTGGGTTTCCGGGTCAATTTGGTTGGCTACGAGCAAAAGGCCCGCAGGAACCGCAGTGCCCATGGGCGCCGCGTCAAAGGCGGTGCCGCAGTTCATTTCAAAGTATTCAAAGCCAAGTTCTTTTGCGGATTCTTTATAGGCATTCTGTACAAGTTCGGACATTTTTACGCCGCCGCTCTTGGAAAGCGGCACAATTTCCGCTTCAATGCCGTTTTTTTCCGCCACGGCAAGGATGATTTCCTTGATTTTTTCGCTGATTGCGGGCAGGGCGGAGAGTTCCAGATTGCGGATGTCCACGGTGAAAATGCATTCATGGGGAACCACAATGGGGCTTCCGGGTTTGCAGGTGATCTGTCCTACGGTGAAGCGGGTGTTTTCGGGGAAAAATCCTGCGTCAATGACTTTATGGATTTCAGTATGGCATTCGATAAAGCTCATGACCGGGTCTTTTCTGTCTTTCATGGGCGTTGCGGCAAAAACGGATTCGCCGCGGTAGGTGACTTTGTAGCTGCGCATGGCGCTTATGGCCTTGACAACGCCAAGGGAAAAATTGTTTTTGGTCAGCCGGCGTTCCTGTTCCACGTGGGCTTCCAAATAGGCATGCACGGTTTGCGGGTCGATTTGCTGTTTTTCCAGTTTGTCGGGTTCAAGGCCGAAATCTTCCATCATTTTCCATGCCGTTGTTTCGTCGTTGGCAAGGGTTTTGAGTTCTTCGGGGCTGATAATGCCCGTGATCAGCTTGCTGCCGAGGCAGGTGGTGCCGAAGTTTGCGCCTTCTTCTTCCGCAAAGGCGATAAATTCAATGCTCCGGTCGGGCATAAAGCCTTCTTCGCGGAAAGAGCGCAGGGTTTCAAGGCCTGCCACAAGGCCGAAGGTTCCGTCATAGCGTGCGCCGTTTTTGACGGTATCAAGGTGGGAGCCGATGACAAGGCGGGGAAGGGCAGGATTTTTCCCTCTGTACAAAGCGTGCAGATTGCCTGCACCGTCGGCAATAAGGGAAATGCCCATGCGGGAAAATTCTTTTTCGAGCCATGACTGGGCAAGGCTTGCCGTGTGTGTCCATGAAAAGCGGGTTACGCCTTTTCCCTTGGTATCATTAAAAGAAACGGATAATTCTTCCAGTTGTGACAAAAAGCGGTTTTTATTCATACATGTCCCCTATGTATTTGTTTGCGCAACTCTAGCACGGGAACAAAACTTTTTCAAGTGCCGAAACGTTCTTTCTGTCCTGCAAGCGGATTGGTGCGGTATTATGGCAAAATCGGGAAAAGGAAAAAGACAGCGCCGCAGAATCAGAAAAAGCCCCAGACAACCGCAATAATCACGGCAGGAAGAAAATTGGCAACGGGCAGATATTTTTCGCGGCTGCGGATAAGGTTGAGGCCTACGCAGAAAATAAGTACGGATCCCACATAGGACAGATTGCCGACGGACTGTTCAGGCAGGAAGTTTCCCGCAAAATATGCCAGCACAGTAACCGACCCCTGCAGAATCGCCACGGGTACGGCGGAAAATATGCAGCCTTTTCCTTGGGAAGCTGTCATAATGGCAATGATTATGGCGTCGAGAAGGCCTTTTATGAGCAAAACGGAACAGTCGCCGCTTATGCCGTCCTGAATGGAGCCTATGATTGCCATGGCGCCTATGCTTACCGTGCAGGACGAAGTGACAAAGGCGCGGATAAAGCCGCTGTCGCTGTTGTTTTTGCTTTTTTGCTGCAGCCATGCGCCGAACGTGTTGATTTTTTGTTCAAGGCCTGCAAGTTCGCCTGTGACGGTGCCGAGGGCAAGACTCACCACCAGCATGACCGCGCCTGTGGTTTTGAGCGTATTTTCTTCTATTATGAGCATGTTTTCCAGTGTTCCGGCTATGCCGAAGAAAATGACGGCAATGCCTGTTATGCCCATGAGGGATTTCTGCAGGTTTTTGCTGAGCAGCTTTTTGCAGAGCAGGCCGAAAAGACCGCCGAAAACTATGCACAATACATTGAAGAGCGTACCGAATCCTATCATATAAAAACCCAAAAACGCGAACGGCGAACAGAAAAAATTTCGGAAAGGACAGCTGAACGGATACAAAAAAAGCGACGTAGCGTCGCTTCTTTGTATTGTATGCACCTATAACTTTCTGTGTCAATGTGGTGCCCAGAGCGAGACTTGAACTCGCACGACTGTTTCCAGTCCAGGGATTTTAAGTCCCTTGCGTCTACCAATTCCGCCATCCGGGCCTGCACAGAGTGTTTATATAAATATTTTTTTTCTTTGTCAAAGAAAAATTTATCTGTGATGCTGCGCGGCTGCAGGCTGATTTGCGGCAGGCAAAGCCAATGTTGACAGCGGAAAAAATTAAAGATAGTTTAATCAGGAATAATTACTGATAAAGGAGTTCCTATGAAGGTTCAGGACAAAGCTCCGCTGTTTGCGGCAAATGCATATCAAAACGGTTCGTTTACTACGGTTAATTTAGCTGATTATAAAGGAAAGTGGGTTGTGCTGTTTTTCTATCCGGGGGATTTTACCTTTGTCTGAGCAACGGAAATTTCAGCAGTTGCTGAAGCTTACAATAAATTCACTTCCCTGAATGCTGAAGTTCTGACCATAAGCACGGACAGCATGTTTGTGCATAAAGTGTGGGAAGAACAGGAACTTTCTAAAATTTCAAACATAAAAATGCCTTTTCCCATGATATCCGACTTGAATGGGGCAATAGGCAGAAAATATAATGTCTATGATGAAAATTTAAAATTAAATCTGCGGGGTACATTTATCATTGATCCTGAAGGCGTGATTCAGGCGGCTGAAATTATGTCTGCGGGTGCAGGGCGCAGCCTGCCGGAGATTATTCGGAAAGTTCAGGCTGTTCAGCATGTTAAATGCACGAACGGCAGGGAAGTTACTCCTGTCAACTGGGAGCCGGGCAAACAGGTGCTTGAACCTTCACCCGAGCTTGCGGGCAATGTCTGGACTGTGTGGAAAAAATAAAAAAAGCAGAAAAGGGAGAGTGTTTCTCCCTTTCTTTTTTGAGAAAGTTAGGCTATATTTCTGCCATAAAAGATTTTTCCAAAAGGGGATCGGTATGTTTCATTCTTTTGACCAACTTTGCGAGGCTGTAGTCCCAAGCAAAAAAGAATTGCTTGATGTTGCCCAGAACCATTTGAACAATTTGACAAAACCCGTAGGAAGTCTGGGCAGGCTGGAAGAGTTTGCCGCCAAACTTTTTACTATTTACGGCGGAACCTTTCCCCTTGAAGTGGACCCTGCCCTGCATGTGCTTGCGGCGGGCGACCACGGCGTTGTGGCTGAGGGCGTAGCACAGAATCCGCAGGAAGTAACGCATTTGATGATTTTAAATATTCTCGGCGGCGGTGCGGGCATAAGCGTGCTTTCCAGACAAAGCAAAATGGATATGGTGCTTCTTGACGCAGGCCACAAAGGCGCCTGCCCCGATGATGTGCGCGCAAAACGCATAAACGATTTGGAAGAAACAGGCAATATTTCCAAAGAAGACGCCATGACAGCCGAGCTCTGCGAAAAACTGCTTCTTGCAGGCGCAAATACCGTGTATGAAGGGGTGCAGAAAGGCTACAATATTTTTTCCATAGGTGAAATGGGCATCGGCAACACCACTCCCGCCACTGCGCTTTTTGCGGAACTTTTCGGCCTTGACCCAAAAGAAATCACCGGTCCCGGAGCAGGCCTCTGCAGGGAACGGGTCATTCATAAGGCAGGCATTATTGCCAAGGCTTTGGAACGCCATAAAAAAGCCCATCCCAATGCAGATGTTCTGCATATACTGGCAAGTCTCGGCGGATTTGAAATTGCTGCGCTCTGCGGTGTCGTTCTCGGTGCGGCAGCATTGAAAAAACCCGTAATCATTGACGGATTTATTTCTACGTCTTCCTATGCCGTTGCGTACTGCATGAATAATGCCGTAAAAGATTACGCATTTTTGAGCCATGCCTCCGCCGAGCCGGGTTATCAAAAAATTATGGACTGTCTGGGTGAAAAGCCCATGCTTGATCTGTCCATGCGTCTTGGTGAAGGAACGGGCGCAAGCCTTGCCCTGCAGCTTCTGCGTTCTTCCAAAGCCGTATACAACGAAATGGCTACCTTTGCGGATGCGAAAATAGATACGGAAACCTATTTGCCCAAATAATATGGATATTCTCTCAGTTCGGAATTTAAGCAAATCTTTTGCTCTGCGTACGGGCTTCGGCAAAAGGCAGGAATTTTATGCCGTGCAGAACGTAAGTTTCAGTCTGCGGCAGGGTTCCTGCCTCGGGCTTGTAGGGGAATCGGGCTGCGGAAAATCCACGCTTGCCCGCATGCTTGTGGGGCTTTTGCCGAAATCCGGCGGAGAGATTTTTTATAAAAATTCACCCGCTGAGGAATATTTTTATAATCCCCGCATTCTGCAGATGGTTTTTCAGGACCCTTTTTCATCGCTCAATCCGCGTCTGTGCGTCGGCAAAAGCATTGGCGAACCGTATAAAATCAATAATCTGCAGTGTTCGGGCAGCGATGTTGCGGCCGCTGTGCAGGATATTCTGCAGGAAGTCGGACTGGAAAAGGATTATTACTGCCGTTATCCCCATGAATTTTCGGGGGGACAGCGCCAGCGCATAGCCATTGCCCGCGCTCTGGTCACACGTCCTGAAATTTTGGTGTGCGACGAACCTGTTTCCGCCCTTGATGCGTCGCATCAGGCTCAGGTTTTGAATCTGCTCTTGGATCTGAAAGACAAATACGGCTTGAGTTATTTGTTTATTTCACATAATTTGCAGGTTATTTCCTTTATGTGTGATGAAATTTTGGTTATGTATGCAGGCGAAATAGCCGAACAGGCGGATAAAGACGAGCTTTTTGCCAATCCTCTGCATCCGTATACCAAAGCCCTTATTGCTTCTGCGCCCTATATAGGCAAACAGGGGGAAGCGGAAGCCTTGACGGGCGAGGCGCCGAGCCTGACCCAAAGGGGTACGGGCTGCAGCTTTGCAGGACGCTGTTCTTTGGCAAAGCGGCGCTGTTTTGAAGAAAAACCTGTTTTGACAGGACAAAAGCATAAAGTTGCCTGTCATTTTTGCCAAACTGACTGATATTCCGACAAAAGGAGAAAAGTATGTTCTGGGGCAGTTCCCGTGAAAAGCAAACCACATTGCCTTGTCCCGTCTGTGCGGAAAAAATGCTGATTAAGCGCACGTGCCATGAGGCATACATGTACTGCGGCCATTGCCAAAAAAAGTTTGATTTGAAAGCGTTTATTCCGCAGATGGACAGTGCCATGGAAGAATTTTTGGAAAATTTGTATTCCAACAGAATTTAATAGGGCTTAGGTGCTGCTTCGCCCACAGTGCCTGCTGATATCCTGTTATGCCAACAATTTGTGCATGCAGGATATTTTTGCTGTTTTTTGTTTTTGAACGGTTCGGAAATCAGGCAGTTTCTGCAGCTTTTCGGCAGTATCGGCTGAATGTGTTTGCGCAGACAGGGTCAGGAAAAAACAGTTACAAGGGTGCGCAGGGCTGTTGCATACAAGAGCACTGCAAAAACTTTTTTGAGTACGGGCACGGGCAGGGCATGGGAAAGACGGACGCCGAGCGGTGCAATAAGCATGCTGGTTGCTGCTATGCAGATGAGGGCAGGCACATGGATATAGCCAATTGTCGCTTTGGGCAGGTCGGAAACGCCGAGGCCTGAAATGATGTAGCCGATTCCGCCCGAAAGGGCAAGGCTCCATGCCAGAGCTGAAGACGTTCCGATGGCTTTGTGGATATCGCCGGTGGTGTAGCGCAGAAACGGCACAAAAATGCTGCCGCCCGCAAGGCCCACAAAGCTGGAAAAAGCACCGATGACAAATCCGCTTGCCCTGTAGGCGGATTTGCTGAAGTTTTCGGCATCTTTTTTGGGGTATATTTCAAATAAAATCTGTGTGGCAACAAAGAACAGGAAAATTATCAGTATCCAGCGCATGAAGTTGGCGGAAAAATAATTGGCTGTGCTTGCGCCGAGAAATGTTCCCAGAATGACAAAGGGACTCATGACTTTGACAATGTCCCACAGGACGCATTGCCTGCGTGTTTGGGCAACGGCACTGGAAAAGGACGTGAAAATGGAAGCGGAAAGGGATGTTGCCACAACCACGTGCATGATGTGATGAGGCGGGATTTGGTGGGTATGTTCAAAAACAATAATCAGCAGAGGCACTATTACAAGGCCGCCGCCAAGCCCGAGCAGACCTGAGAAAATGCCCGATAAAATGCCGCATACTATAAATATGTTCAAATCCCAAAAACTTATGTCAAACATGTACAGCACCCCGTTTATTTTTTATAGCGTTTCACTCTTGCCTGTGTTCCGTCCTTGAAGCGGACCGTATCGTATTTAGGGCTGTTTTTCCATTTTCTGCTTAAATACAGCAGGATGAATCCGATGAGGAACATGGGCAGGCAAAGTATCTGTCCCATGGTGACAAAGCCCAGAAAATAGCCGTACTGCGGATCGGGTATGCGGTAAAATTCGGCAAAGGAGCGCGCAAGGGCGTATCCTATGCAGAATACGGCGGAAACAGTTCCCTTGGGCGGATTTTTTTTGGCAAGGAAAAATAACAGCAAAAACAGGACAAGTCCTTCCAGTCCTGCTTCATAAAGCTGGCTCGGATGACGGGGCACGTTTCCGCCTGTAGGGAAAATCACTGCCCACGGTACGGAACTTTCTTTGCCCCATAATTCCGCATTGATGAAATTGCCGATGCGGCCGAAAAAAAGTCCGATGGGTACGCAGGGGGCGATAAAATCTGTAAGTTCAATGAAATCTTTGTGATTTTTTTTGGCCCAGAGCAAAAGGGCTGCAAGGACGCCCAGAAAGCCGCCGTGGAAGGACATGCCGCCCTGCCAGATTTTGAATATTTCCAATGGATTGGCAAGGTAAAAGGGCAGGTCGTAAAAGAGAATGTAGCCGATGCGGCCGCCGAGGATGACGCCGAGAATGACGGAAGTCACAAGGTCTTCCACGTTTTGTTTGGTAAAGCGGGAATGGGGCAGGCCTGCAAAATACCGTGCCAAAAGCCAGCCCAGAACAAAGGCAAAAACATACATCATGCCGTACCAGTGTACGCTGACAAACGGTTCGACGGAAAAAAGGACAGGATTTAAATCGTGGCGGTAGTACATAGTTTCTCCCTGTGCTGAAAATTCTTTTTAGCAAAGAACAGGACGTTTGCAAAGTGTTTGCGCAAAAATTTTTGTTGCATTTTATGCAAAACAGTCGTAAAAACAAATTCTGTTTTTGAAAATAAATTTCAATAAAGCGAAAGTACGGTGAAAAAACATGATTTTATAAACTCTGAAAAATTTTATGCATGCTTTTGAAAGGTATTAAAAGATAAAAAGGAATTAACGGTCAAACAGAACGATTGAAGGACTGAATATGAAAAAGACTGCGTTATTGTATGCACTGGCGGCATGCATGCTGACAGCGTTTACCGTGCAGGCGGCACAAAATGCGGATGGCGCGGGAACGGATAAAAAGCTCACCGTTGCCGTCAGCATTGTGCCTCAGGTGAAATTTGTGCATGAAGTGGCAGGCGAACGAGCCGATGTCATCTGCATTATTCCCGAGGGCGGAAGCCCGGCAAGCTATGCGCCGAGCCCCAAGGAGCTTATGGCGTTAAGACAGGCGGATGTGTATTTTACTGTCGGCGTGGCCAGCGAGGACAGAAATATTTTGGGCAGCCTTCCGGAAACGCTGAAGGTTATTCCTCTGCAGGAAAAAGTTTCAGCCGTTTATCCGGATCTGCGCATAGGCACAAGCCGTGATCCGCATATATGGCTTTCGCCGAAGCGTGCAATTGTTATGGTTCGGGCAATCTGTGAAGAACTTGGCCGTCTTGATCCCCTGCATGCGGAAGAATACCGAAAAAATGCCGAAAGCTTTATTGCCGAAATTCAGAAAGCGGACAAAGAAGCCCGTGAAATTCTGTCAAAATCTTCCCAAAAGGTTTTCATGGTTTTTCACCCTGCCTTCGGATATTTGGCGGACGAATACGGGCTGACCATGTATGCCCTTGAAAAGCACGGCAAGGAAGCAGGCGCAAAACACTTGCAGGAAATGACGGATATTGCTAAACAGAACAAAGTGAAAGTTATTTTTTACCAAAAGGAAATCGCAGGCCGTCAGGTTGAGGCATTTGCCCATGAAATAGGCGGAAAGGCTGTCATGCTCAATCCCTTGGCCTATGAATACATTGAAAATCTTGCAGAACTGGCAAAAGCCATAGCAGGTGCGGACGGCACGGCACAATAACATGAAAGCATTATCCGTTGAAAATCTGAGCGTGTACTATGCACGGCATCAGGCTTTGAAAAATATCAATCTCCAAATCGAAGAAGGGGATTTCTTGGGTATTCTGGGGCCCAACGGCGGCGGAAAATCCACGCTCATCAAGGCAGTCATCGGCAGTGTTCCCTATACCGGGCGCATTGAAATTTTCGGGAAAAGCCATGATTTGTCCCTTGTCGGCTATATGCCCCAGTCCAGTGACCTGAACAGGCATTTTCCCATAAATGTTTTGGAAGTGTGCCTGAGTGCGGATCTGCACAAAAAAATGCATTTTTTTCACCGCTATTCACACAGGGTGAAAGACGAGGCCATGGAATATCTCAGACTTCTGGGCATTGAACATTTGGCAAAACGCTCCATTTCGGAACTTTCGGGCGGGGAATTTCAAAAACTGCTTCTTGCCCGTACGCTTTTGACCAAGCCGAAACTTCTGCTGCTTGACGAGCCCACAGCCAATATTGACCCCCGTTCTTCCGAGCATATTTTTGAAGTTCTGGCTGACCTGAACAAGGAAATGACTATTGTTATGGTCACCCATGATCTGTCTGCCGTGGCTTCCTGCGTCAAAAGCATTGCCTGCCTCAGCCAGACGCTGATTTATCACGGCGAGCCCAAGCTCAATGCCGATATTTTGACCCAAATGTACGGCTGTCCCATTGACCTTATCGCCCACGGCCATCCCCACAGGGTTTTGCCCTATCACGTGCATGACGAAGAAACGGGCGAATGTTACGAAATGTCCTATGACGAGGCCAAACATGCGGTTGTGAAAAATCCCTGCTGTAAATACCATTAATGTGCGAGTGAACCATGTTTTCTGCTATTTTGGAATATGAATTTCTGCAGCATGCCTTTTATGCCATAGTGCTTGGCAGCATTGTCTGCGGCATTATGAGCAATCTGATTATTGAAAAGAAAATGCTCATGATAAGCGGCGGCCTTGCCCATACCGCATACGGCGGAATAGGCCTTGCCTATCTGCTGGAATTTGACCCGACAGCAGGGGCTTTGGCGTTTTCGCTGTGTTCCGCGCTGTTCATAGCTTTTCTGCACAAAAAGTCCCATGTTTCCAATGATATTTTCATTGCGCTTTTTTGGGCTTTGGGCATGGCGCTGGGCATTATTTTCATAGGGCTGATTCCGGGCTATACGCCCAATATCGAATCCTATCTGTTCGGCAATATTTTGGCGGTATCGGGGCAGGATGTTTTGGCAATGCTTCTGCTTTCCGCCCTTATTGTGTTTTGCGTGTTTGCCTTTTATAAAGACTGGCAGATTTTTCTTTTTGATGAGGAATTTGCCCGCCTGCAGGGCATTGCGGTAAATTTTTACCATTATTTTCTGTATGTGCTGGTGACGCTCAGCGTGATTTTGCTGATACGGGTGGCAGGCATTGTGCTGGTGCTCGCCCTGCTTTCCGCTCCTGCCGCAAGCGCGTCTTTGTGCAGCAGAAATTTTACGGGACGGTTGGCCCTGTCCGTATTGTTTTCTTTTGTGTTCAGCTTTTTCGGGCTGTGGCTTTCCTATACGCTGGATATTTCGTCAGGTGCGTGCATAGTGGTTTTTGCGTTCTGCATTTATGCGCTGCTTTTGGTGCTGAACAGGAAAAAAGCATAAAAATCCCGAACGGCCAAAAAAAAGAATTACAGACAAAAAAAAGACCGCATAAGCGGTCTTTTTTGTATGCGCAAAAATTTTTCGCAGCATGTACGCAACATTTTTATTTTTTAACGGATGAGGGGGTGCGGGGGAAATCATTTCCCCCGAAAAAAGATTTTTAAAATTTGAATTTCTTCAGGCGTTCCACGGCTTCCAAGGTGTTTTCGCGGCTGCCGAAACCTGTGAGGCGGAAATATCCCTCGCCGCAGAGGCCGAATCCTTCGCCGGGCGTGCCCACCACGTTGACTTGGGTCAAAAGCTGGTCAAAGAATTTCCATGAATCGTTTTCGGGCAGTTTCAGCCATACATAGGGAGCGTCAATGCCGCCGTAAACGGTAAGGCCCATGTTGAGGAAGCCTTCGCGGATGCATTTTGCGTTTTCAAGATAGCCGTTTATAAGTTCCTGAATTTCCTTTTTGCCCTGTTCGCTGTGGACGGCTTGGGCGGCACGCTGTACAATGTAAGGTGTGCCGTTGTATTTGGTTGTCTGACGGCGCAGCCACAAATCGCGCAGGGCAACTTTTTTGCCGTCTGCCGTTTTGAGGCAAAGATTTCTGGGAATAACCACATAGCCGCAGCGGAGGCCCGTAAAGCCCGCAATTTTGGAATAACTGCGGAATTCCACGGCACATTCCAAAGCACCTTCAATTTCGTAAATGCTGTGCGGAATGCCGGGGGTGCGGATATAGGCTTCATAGGCAGAGTCAAAAAGAATAATGCTGTCATTGGCACGGGCATAGTCCACCCATACTTTGAGCTGGTCTTTTGTCAGAACCGTTCCCGTGGGGTTGTTGGGGTAGCAAAGATAAATAATGTCGGGGCGTTCGCTCGGAAGTTCGGGCACAAAGCTGTTTTCGGAGGTGCAGGAAAGATAAATGATGCCTTGGAAACGGCCGTCTTTCTGTGCGCCAGCACGGCCTGCCATGACGTTGGAATCCGCATATACGGGATAAACGGGGTCGGTAATGGCTACTTTGCAGGAAGCGTCAAAAAGTTCCTGAAAATTGCCGATATCGCTTTTTGCGCCGTCGCTGACAAAAATTTCGTCTTTTTCAATGCCGAACTGCTTGAAGCAGTCTTCCACAATGGTTTCGCGCAGAAAATCATATCCCTGTTCAGGGCCGTAACCGCGGAAGCCTTCGGGGGTTGCCTGCTCGTCAACTGCTTTGTGCAGGGCGGCAATAACGCTTGGCGGAAGCGGTTTGGTAACGTCGCCTATGCCGAGGCGGATAATTTTTTTGTCAGGATTTTCGGAAGAATATTTATTTACTCTTTTTGCAATTTCTGAAAAAAGATAACTGCCTGCAAGATTTTGGTAAAAATGGTTTGCAAGTGCCATAGTCCCTCTCTTATGATGTGGATTTGTTTCTTTGTTTTTATAAAGAATAATTTGCATTAAGGCAATGAATTAAAACAAGCATTTTAATCAAAAAAATTCTCAAAATTCCCCCTGTGACAGAGTGACAAATCTGCGGTTTCATGGTAAAAAGTAGTTAATTGTCAGACATTTTCTGAAAAAGACAGCAATATAAGAGGGTTAGCGTATGGATATGCAAGAAGTGCGAAAAGTTGCAAGAGAACGCATGAAAGGTTTCTGCCGTGTATGCACAGTGTGCGACGGAAAAGTCTGTGCAGGCGAAACTCCCGGCATGGGTGGCTGCGGAACGGGTTCAGCTTTTCACAACAATATGAAATCATTAAAAAATATTCATGTAAATATGCGTTTGGTTCACGATATCAGAGATCCTGAAATCAGCTGCAGCATTTTGGGCATGAATCTGGAACTGCCTGTCATTGCCGCTCCCATCGGCGGCGTGTCCTTCAATATGGGCGGTGCCATTACCGAGGAACAATATATTAAAGCCATTGTGGACGGCTGCAGGGAAAGCGGAACCATCGGCTGTACGGGTGACGGCGTGCCTGCCTTTATCCATGAAAGCGGCTATAAGGCCATTGCCGAAGCGGGCGGACACGGCATTCCTTTTATTAAGCCTTGGGAAGCGCAGGAATTTGACGAAAAATTGGAAAAAGCCGTGCAGACGGGCTGTTCCGTAATCGGTATGGACATCGATGCCGCAGGACTTATCACTTTGGCGAAAATGGGCCGCCCCGTTTCTCCGAAAGGTCCAAAAGAACTGAAAAACGTAGTGGATAAAGTGCATGCCCACGGCAAGAAATTTATTCTGAAAGGTATAATGACCGTTGCCGATGCCCGTGCCGCAGCAGAGGCAGGCTGTGATGCCATTGTGGTTTCAAACCACGGCGGCCGCGTGCTTGACCATGCCATGGGTGTTGCCGACGTTCTTCCCGAAATCGCCCAGCGTGTCAAAGGTCAGGTGACCGTGCTTGCGGACGGCGGCGTGCGCGACGGTGTGGATATTTTGAAAATGCTTGCCCTCGGCGCCGATGCCGTTATGATCGGCCGTCCGTTCAGCGTTGCCGCTGTGGGCGGTGAAACCGAAGGCGTAAAAGCGTATATTGAAATGCTTAAAGGCCAGCTCAAATCCACTATGGTTCTTGTGGGCTGTCCTTCCGTCAAAGAAACCAGCATGCATCTTATCAGTATTCCTAAGGTGTATTAATACTTGGACACATAAATAAAAAGCCTGCCATTTCGGCAGGCTTTTTTTATGCTGTCTGAAACGGCGGGATATCCGCATGCTGGTTTTATGGAATGTAAGGGCTGATATTTTTTAGGAACTATGCATGCTGCGGCAGAGCGGTATTTTGTTAAAAATTTTTATAAAAAAAACCGCCGTATTGTTCGGCGGTCTTTTTTATGCTTTTGGCATCAGCTTTTAGCCGATAATGAATTTCAGGGCGAAAATAACGGCAAGAATAGCGGTAAGCGGATGAATTTGCTTTGTTTTGCCGGTAAGAATGTTGATAATCACGTAGCTGATGACGCCCCATGCAATGCCGTGGGCAATGCTGTAGGTAAGGGGCATGCCGATAATGGTTACGAATACGGGAACGGAAACGGAAAAATCGTCAAAATCAACTTCTTTGATGGGGCTGATCATGAAAAGGCCGACGACGATAAGGGCAGGTGCAGTTGCTGCGGCAGGAATGAGCAGGAAAATGGGAGCAAGGAACAGGGAAATCAGGAAGAAGAAGGCAATGACCAAAGCAGTCAGGCCGCTGCGTCCGCCTGCGGCAACACCGCTTGCGCTTTCCACAAAGGAAGTAACCGTGGAAGTACCCAAAATTGCACCGAGGCAGGTACCTACGGCATCGGCCATGAAGGCTTGCTTTGCTTCGGGCAGGCGGCCTTCTTTATCAAGAAGGTTGCCTTTTGTGGCAACACCGACCAAGGTTCCGACCGTATCGAAAAGGTCAACAAAAAGGAAGGTTGTCAGCACAAAGACCATATCGGTAGTGAAAATTTGTGAAAAATCAAACTGCCAGAAAGTCGGAGCAACGCTCGGAACGGCAAAAATGCTTGCAAGGGAAAGGTTTTCGGTTTTGGTTACGCTAAGGAAAATGCCTGCGGCGGCTGCAATCAAGATACCGTACAGCAGGGCGCCGCGGATATTGAAAATAAGCATGACGGCAACGGCAAAAAGGCCTATCAGCGTTACAATGGCATTGGGGCTTGTAATGTCACCCATGGAAACAAGGGTTGCGGGGTTGTCGACAACAATGCCGGAGCCCTGCAGGCCGATGAAGGCAATGAAAAGGCCTATGCCTGCGGAAATGGCTTTTTTGAGGGAAAGGGGAATGCAGTTTAAAATGGCTTCACGCAGGTTGGTAATGGTGAGCAGAATAAAAATGATGCCTTCGAGGAAAACGGCAGTCAGGGCAAACTGCCATGAATAGCCCATGCCGAGGCAAACGCTGAAGGCGAAGAAGGCGTTAAGCCCCATGCCGGGTGCAAGGCCTACGGGCAGATTGGCATAAAGAGCCATAATGGCGGTGGCAATGGCGGAGCTTATGGCCGTTGCGGCAAAAACAGAGCTTGCGTCCATGCCTGTTGCGCTTAAAATACTGGGGTTGACAGCCAGAATATACGCCATGGTCATAAAGGTTGTAATGCCTGCCAGTACTTCCGTACGGACTGTGGTGCCTTTTTCCTTGAGTTTGAAATAGGAATTAAGATCCATTTCCTTCTCCTTTTTCGAGCGTTAGAGATAATTGGTGAAAGCCATTTTTAGCAAAGGTTTTAGCGTGTTGCAAGCAAAAAAATTTGTTTTTCCCCGAAAAGGAATTAAAGTCTGATCTGCAGGTTTCTGCCGTAAAGCGTGTACTGGCCGAGATGAAGGCCGAGATAGACGCTGAGCGCCACGGTTACGCAGATGGCAATGGTTATGGATACCTGATACAAAATGGCGGTATTTGGGAGCGCGCCTGCCAAAATCTGCCCCGTGAGCATGCCGGGAAGTATGATTATGCCCATGCTGACCATGGAGTTTATAGTGGGAATAAGGGCTGTTTCCAAGGCATTGTTGATAAAGGGATGAAGAATTTTTTTCGGATGCACGCCGAGCATGGTCATGCAGCTGATCTGATCTGCATTTGTTTTCAGCTGGTCATGCAGGGTCTTGAGGGCAATGTTGAATCCTGTCATGGCGTTTCCTGTGAGCATGCCTGTAATGGGTATTAAATACTGAGGATTGAACAGGTTTTCCCGTGCAACGATAAGGATGAAATAGGCGCTGACAAAAAGTGCCGCGGCAATGAACACAAGTGCCACGCGAAAAAGAAAGGGTTTCGGCAGGGCAGGGGCTTTTGCCAAAATTCTTCGGGTGGCAAGACTTATCATTAAAATCAGGTACGCAAGACAGAATAAGGGGTGCGGATTTTGAAACAGGTATGTTAAAATCATGCCTGCCAAAATCAGCTGCAGCGTCATCATGACGGAAGAGAAAAAAAGTTCCCTGCTCTTGTATATTTTTCCTGCACGCAAAATAAGCATGACAACGAAAAGCAGAAGATAAATGCTTAAAAACTGCAGAATCATGAGGGCGTGGGATTCGATATCCGTTATGTTCATGAAAAATCCTTTGCGGAAAGCTGCTGCTTTTCCAAATGAATATGTTCGTCGGCATATTCAAAAAGGCTTTGGTCGTGGCAGACCATGACAATGCTTTGCTTTTCGGAATACTGCTTCAGAAGTTCCGCAAGCTTGCGGGCATTTTCATGGTCGAGGGCTGCCGTTGGTTCGTCAAGCAGAAGCACTTCGGGTTTTAAGGACAGGCAGACGGACAGATAAACCCTGTGCCGTTCTCCGCCGGAAAGTTCCGTACAGGCAGTGTCCGGAGCTTTGTCTATGCCGAGCTTTTCAAGCATGCTGCGTATTGTTTGGGCATTGGGCTGCGGTCTTTCCAGAAGACGGTAAAATTCCCTGAAATTTTCTTCGATTGAGGCGGGAAAAAGCCAAATTTTCTGCGGAACAAGAATGATTTCATGACGAAGCTCCAAAGGGGCAGTTTTTCGGATGTCTTTTCCTTTGTAGGATACTGTGCCCTGTTCGGGGTCAAGGGTGCCGTTCAAAAGCGCAAGCATGGTGCTTTTTCCGCAGCCGCTTTTGCCCGTGACAACAGTGAGCCTGTGTGCATAAATATCCGTATCGGGATAGGCAAGCCCGCCCCGCACGCGGATGTTTCGCAGAGAAAAAAGTGTGTTTTTCATAGGTTATTATTTTTGATAAGAATTTTTTGTGACCCTAGCCGTTTTTGTTTTCTTGTCAAGAAAAAAGAGCGGAACGCAGGGTTTTTAAATTACAAAATTGTAAAAACTTTTCACGGAAATGAAAATATTTTTGCCCTGCAGGGCTAATAAGGCTTGACCTTTAAAGACTTGCTACGTATACTTTTATGTTACGAGATTATAATATTCTTGCATTATGCAATGAGAGGAGACTACTATGGCTGGTTTAGAACCTACCCCGTTTATTTGGTTTGACGGCGAACTCGTACCTTGGAGCGAAGCTAAAATTCACGTTCTCACCCACGCACTGCACTACGGAACAGGGTATTTTGAAGGTATTCGTGCCTATAAGTGCGCCAACGGTCAGTCTGCGGTCTTCCGTCTTCGTGAGCATATGCAGCGTATGGTCAATTCTGCAAAAATTTTGGCACTGCCCTGTCCCTACAACGTGGACGAACTGTGCAAGGCTACCATTGACACTCTCGTGGCAAACAAAATGAGTGCGGCATATATCCGTCCCATCAGCTTTGTGGGCTACGGCGCACTGGGCGTTCATCCCGGCCAAAACCCGATCAATACCGTTATCGCCGCATGGAACTGGGGCGCATATCTCGGTGCCGAAGCGCTTGAAATGGGTGTTCGCGTAAAAACCAGTTCTTACAGCCGCATGCATCCCAATACCCACATGGGCAAAGCAAAAGCCTGCGGCAACTATGTAAACTCCGTGCTTGCCAAAATGGAAGCCGTGCATGACGGCTATGATGAAGCCCTCATGCTTGACACCAACGGCTTTGTTTCCGAAGCAACAGGCGAAAACGTCTTTATCGTCCGCGGAAAAACCATCAAAACCACTCCGCTTACCTCTATTTTGGAAGGCATCAACAGAGCAAGCGTCATTACTCTTGCCAAGGACCTCGGTTTTGAAGTTGTGGAAACCCAGTTTACCCGTGACGAAGTTTACTGCGCCGACGAAGTGTTCTTCAGCGGAACCGCTGCGGAAGTTACCCCCGTGCGTGAAGTGGACAACCGCATCATCGGTCAGGGCAGAGCAGGTGAAGTTACCAAAACCCTGCAGAAAGCTTTCTTTGAAATTGTTCAGGGCAACAATCCCAAATATCAGGATTGGCTTGCTCCGTATTCTTTCTAATCTGAGAATTGTATGGCAAATATTTCCCTTGCGTCCAAGTACCGTCCGCAGACCTTTGCCGATGTGGTAGGGCAGGATACCGTAAAAAAAGTTCTTTCCCTTGCATCGCTGCAGGATAAGGTTGCTCCTGCATATCTTCTGAGCGGTACGAGAGGGGTAGGAAAAACCACTCTTGCAAGAATTTTTGCCAAAGCTTTAAACTGTGCAAATGCCCCCACGGCCGAACCCTGCAATGAGTGTGAGGCGTGTAAGAAAATTACACAGGGGGCATTTGTCGATGTGATTGAAATCGACGGCGCTTCCAACAGAGGCATAGACGATGTGCGCAGGCTCCGCGATGCCGTGGGCTATTCTCCTTTGGAGGGACGCTATAAAGTCATTATCATTGACGAAGCTCACATGCTCACCAAGGAAGCTTTCAATGCGCTTTTGAAAACGCTGGAAGAGCCGCCGAGGGGCGTGGTATTCATTCTTGCCACCACCGAACAGCACAAATTCCCCATTACCATTTTAAGCCGCTGTCAGCATTATATTTTTAAGCAGGTTCCCGAACAGAGCATTGAAAAACACCTTGCCCGCGTTTTGGACAGCGAGCGCATTGCTTTTGACGAAGACGCCCTCGCGCTGATTGCCCGCCGTGCCATGGGCAGCGTGCGCGATTCCATGTCTTTGCTCGGGCAGTGCCTTGCCCTTTCT
>CALUWZ010000009.1 GCA_944324625.1 uncultured Mailhella sp.
ATAACGGTTATGGTATTGTCCTGCTTTGCCTGAATCCACACGGAACGCAGATACTGGGCGCCTGCTTTCACGGGGATTATGGCTGACGCTTTCATAAGGCCGTTAATCACTTCTTCTTTGGTAATGGTCACTAACATAAAAATAATATCCTTGTTAATGTTAATTAAGTCCTTGTCACTTTGTGCGTAACTCAGTCAACATATTGTTTTTGCTGTTTTTAATTAGGAACATTTTTGGGAACAAAAGTAACATAAGGAACAATCTGCCTGTTATCTGCCGCCTGAAAGGCTGTTTTTGCATTTCATTGTTACTTCTGTTACCAGATTGTTCATAACTTTGTTCGTAACTCTTAAATCTTCAATCTTTTTGATTGAATGCACTATGGTCGAGTGGTCTTTTCCGCCGAAAATCCTGCCTATTTCAACATAGGTTTCCCCAAGCAGGTTTCTGCAGAGATAAATGGACAGGTGCCGCGCTTCCGCAATGCGCGGATAGCGTTTTTTTCCTTTGATGTCCTTAACGCTGAATCCGTAATGCTGCGCCACTGTGGCAATGATGATTTCGGGGTTCAGGGTAAAAATCTGTCCTTTTTTTGCCACAATGCGTTCAATGTCCTGCAGTGTGGGCATTTTCTGCATGTGCTGCCTGAACAGAAGAATGTGGTTTGCAATGGTTTGGATATTGCGGAACCCTGAACTTCTTCTGGCAATAAAAAGACATTGTTCCCTGCTGATTTTTATATCAGCCTCCTGACAGAGTTTCTGCACGTATCGGGTTTTGATGTCCAGATCAGGTTCATGCAGGGTGAAGCTTATCCCCTGATTGATTTTGCTTTCAAAGTTTTTTGAAAGGCTCTGGGTTGTTTCCGTATTGCGCAGAAAAAGCACCAGCACGGACTGCATGAGTTTTTCCGTAAAATACACAACCTGTTCCTGCAGAAACAGATCATCCTGCAGACGCTGTATATCGTCCAAAATCAGCAGTTTTTTGCTTTGTTTGACGGCAAAGAATTTTTTGAGGTCGTCTTTTGCCTGCCAGAACAAGTCCCCGCACTGAATGCAGTGCGTTTTTTGAGGATAATGTTTTGCGAACATGGCCATAATATGGCTTTTTCCGCTTTCTGTTTTGCCGTTAATCAATATGGGATTGAAAGGAAAGCTTTTTTTGTCCTCAAGGTGGGCGCAGATGTCGGCCAAAATCTGCGAAATATCCGCATTTTTTTGGTTGAGAAGAAATTCTTCAAAAAATGGATTTTTCTGCAATTTTTACACTCCGACATTTTCTTGTAAATTTATAGCAAAAATAAGTAAAAAAGACAAGTTTTTTTTGTGGGCATAGTCCCCTACGCAACCGAAAATTAAACGCCGTACAGCGCAGTCTGTGACGCTTTATTTTGACCTGTGTTTTATGTTTGCTTTTTTCTTGTGCCGACTACGGGAAAAATTTTTTTCTTCATTCAGGTTTATTTGCAGCCGTTTTTCTTTTTTTCATATATTTTATGACGCATCATATCCAAAATTACGGCTGTTGATTTCTGTTGCTGTGTTTTATGCAGGCAAAAAAAAAGCCCCGCAGGGCTTTTACCAAATTTCGGTTTCTGTTTTTATGTGTTCTGCCGCCTGTATAAGTTCTTCCTGTGTTACCGTGGCGGAGCCTACTTTTTCAACTACTATTCCCGCTGCCATTGTGGCTATGCTGCAGGCTGTTTCCTGCGGCAGATTCACGGATTCGCACAGCGCCATTGCGGCAATGACGGTATCTCCCGCACCCGTTACGTCAAAAACCTGTTTTGCCGAACTTTTAATATGAAAGGCTGAGGCAGAATATTTTGAAAAATAAGTCATGCCCTGTGCGCCCAAGGTAACAAGAATATTTTCCGCATTGAGGTCTTTCAGTATTTTTTGCGCAGCTTTTTTAATTTCTTCATTGCTGTTCATGGTCATGCCTGCGAGGGCTTCTGTTTCCCTATGGTTTGGCGTAAGCAGAAATGCATTGCCGTAACAGGCTTTATTTTGCGGTTTCGGGTCAATAAATATTTTCGGTTTTGAAATATTCATTTTTTTAGCCATGTTTTCGATATCCGCAATAAGCTCGGCATATATGAAACCCTTGCCGTAGTCTGACAGCACAATGACCTTGCAGTCAGTCAGATATTCCATCAATATGTTTTTCAGCTGTTCTTTGCAGGATTCGGGAAGAGGACTGTCCACTTCCTCGTCATAGCGCAGCATTTGCTGATTTCTTGCAAATATGCGTGATTTGACCGTTGTCGGTCTTTTGCTGTCTTCTATCAGGCAGTGTTCTATATTTTCTTTGTGGAGCAAATCTTTGATTATCTGTGCGGAAAAATCTCTGCCGACCATGGAAAGCAGGGTGCATTTTCCGCCAAGAGCCGTTATGTTTCTGGCAACGTTTCCTGCACCGCCCAAAATATTGCGCTTGCGTTCTATTTTTACTACAGGAACAGGTGCTTCGGGAGAAATTCTGTCTGCATCGCCTTCATAGTAGGCATCAAGCATAATATCCCCTATGACAAGCACTTTTCCCGCATCAAGTTTGAAAATATCGTTGAGCATGGCTGTTTCCTATTCAATTTCTTTGCTGTCAATGGAAAAGACGCTTAAAATATATAAGAGTTCATCTTTGTTCTTATAATTAATTTTTATGCTGCCCTTATTTTCCGTGCCTTTAATTGCGGCTTTTTTATGGAATAAATCCTTGAGCTTCAGGTCAATGCTTTGGATTTTTTCGTTGAGAACAGGTTTTTCTTTTTTTATTTTGCTCTGGGGTGCATGCTGATAGGTATGGGCTAGTTCCTGCGGAAGAGTTCCGTGTTCTTTCCAGTAGTCAAGGGCGTTTTCCACATCGCGCACCGTAAGCTGATGTTCAAGAATGGATGAACATAAAAACTGCTGATCTTCAGGATTGGTTATGCATAAAAGCGCACGTCCGTGACCTGCTTTTATCTGGTCATTGGAAATCATGCGTTTGATATTTTCCGGCAGGGCAAGAAGACGCAGCGTATTGGCAACATTGGAACGGCTTTTGCCAATTTTTTCCGCCAGTTCTTCCTGTGATAAATTATGGACAATTTTTAATTGATTTAATGCTTCTGCTTCGTCTATTGCATTTAAATCTTCACGCTGCAGGTTTTCGATCAGGGCTATGGTCATGGCTTCTGCATCGGTATAATCCCTCACAATGACCGGAACTTCTGTCAGCCCTGCCATTTTTGCGGCGCGGAAACGGCGTTCTCCTGCCACGATTTCGTATTCTTTGCCTTGCATGTCATCAGTTTTTCTGACAATAAGCGGCTGTACTATGCCCTGATTTTTTATGGATGCCGCAAGTTCGGCCAAGCTTTCTTCATGGAAGTTTTTGCGGGGCTGATGCAAATTGGGTTTTATTCTGCTTATGGATACGGTTTCCGTGCCGTGCTGTTTTTCTTCTTCCGTTGCAATATTTTCGTCACGGCTGAATAAATGGTCAAGGCCTCTGCCCAATCCGTTGTTTTTTTTCATGGTATGCTCTTTTTTTGTTTTGGCGGAAATTATTTTTATTTTGCCACTTTTCTGGTTTCCACTTCTTTAGCCAAAGACATATATGCTTCGGCTCCCTTGGATTTTATGTCGTAATGCATGATTGTTTTGCCGTAGCTCGGTGCTTCGGACAGACGGACGTTTCTCGGTATAATGGTTTTGAATACCAGTTTTGGGAAACACCGTTCAGTTTCTGATTTTACCTGACGGGCCAGTTTGTTTCTGGAATCATACATGGTTAAAATTACGCCGAGCAGGTTTATGGCCGGATTTAATTTTTTCTTGATCTGTTCATGGGTCTGCAGAAGTTTTACAATGCCTTCCAATGCAAAAAATTCGCACTGCAGCGGAATAACAAGTTCTTCGGCAAAACAAAGGGAATTTAATGTGATAAGTCCGAGGGACGGAGGACAGTCCAGAATAATATAATCATATTTTTCCTTGAGAGGAATCAGCAAATTTTTGAAAAAATATTCCCTGTTTTCTTTATCCACAAGTTCCAGTTCCAATGCTGCAAGATCGGTTGTGGCAGGCAGAAGATCAAGATATTCAATGCCTGTATTCAGCAGGGCATGTTCCAGTATGGAATTGTCCACCAATGCGGTGTACAGGTTATATTGATTGTTTTTTCCGTCAAGACCGAGGGCGCTGGTTGAGTTTGCCTGCGGATCGCAGTCTACCAAAAGAACTTTTTTTTCCATTAATGCAAGGGCAGCGGATAAATTGACACTGGTTGTCGTTTTGCCTACCCCGCCTTTTTGGTTTGCAATAGCGATTATTCTGGTCATGTGAAACTCCTTTCCCTGCAAAATAGAGGAACTTGTTTTTTTTTGCAAGCAATGTTTCACGTGAAACAATAATTTTTTTATAAATTGCACAGAAGTATTGCTGAATTTTTTTTGAATTTTCGGCTTTTTTGCGCTGTTTTTATTCAATAAAACAAAGATTCAATGTTTTTTCGGAATATTTATCCATAAGTGCTGCAATAACTATGCATGACCCTATTTTTCGTAATATTTTTAAAACCGCAAAAGTATTAATCGGACAGTTGTTTTTCTGATTTATTTTAATAAAAATTTTCGGTTCTTGAATATTATGTTTCACGTGAAACAAGTATGTTTATATTAAATGCATTAAAAATAATGTGTGCATTAAATACAAAATTGTAATTTAATGTATTCATTCGAAAAAAAGTTTATGGCATTTGTCAGAAAAATAATAATATAACGTATTGTTTTACTGTGTAATTTTTTTTAAATCTTGACAAAAACAAATTTGTAAGATAGATAAAAAAATCAATTTTACAAAATATGAATAATAATAAGAATATAAGGAGATTGCTTATGTCATCTGCCCAAACTCAAGCAAACCTTGTAGACCTTTATAAGGAGAAAGCCGCTGCCACTGCCTGCCAGATTGCGGAATTTTCTTCTTTTGAGGAAGCCATTCCCCACCTTCTTTCTTTAATGGAAAAGAAAGCTCCCTGTGAACTTTTGTATGAAGAAGATGTGGAAAAAGGCCCGAAAGGCCCCAACGGCTGTCCCACCCGTGTACAAAAGGTTGTTGCGGCGCCGCAGCTCGGCGAATATTATGAACCGTTGAAAAAAGCTTTTGAAGAAAAAGGCTATAAAGTTGTTGACAGCGGCCTTCGCCATTATCTTGCCGGTATTGACATGGGTATTGCCCTTGCCGAAAAAGGCATAGCCCAGAGCGGAAGCTGCATGGTCAACACCAATAATGAAGATACGCGTCTTGCCACCATGATTTGTGAATTCAGCGTGCTTGTGCTGAAAAAATCACAAATCATGCCCACGGTGCTTTCCATGGCCGATGTGCTGCGCAGTGAAATGAGTGCAAGTCCCGCAAACTATATAACATTTATTTCCGGCCCAAGCCGTACTGCGGATATTGAACGTGTCGGCGCCGTCGGCGTGCACGGTCCCCTTGAAATGCATATTGTCCTGTTGGAGGGATAAATGAAAGACAGCGTAAAAACCTCAAAAGATTATAAAGAATATCTCGAAGAAGCTCTCAATGACCAGTTTTTGAGAAAAACACTGGATAAATTTGCCGTGGACTACCGTGTAAGCCGCGAAGCGGTTTTCAGCGAAATCGACGGACGCGATCTTATTAAAAAAGTTGCAGACGCAAAAGACAATGCCTGCAGGCACATGGAAGAGCTGTATGCCAAGTTTAAGGAAGAAGCCGAAAAACGCGGCGTTATCGTGCACCGTGCCAAAGACGCAAAAGAAGCAAACGAAATCATTGCCTCCATTGCCAAAAAGCATGAAGCAAAGAAAATTTTGAAATCCAAGTCCATGACTGCGGAAGAAACGCACCTGAACCATAAGCTTATTGAAGAAGGCTGTGAAGTTACCGAAACCGACCTCGGCGAATGGCTCATTCAGCTGCGCCATGAAGGCCCTTCTCACATGGTTATGCCCGCCATTCACCTTTCCCGCTATCAGGTTGCCGACGACCTCGGAAAAGTAACGGGTGAAAAATACGACCCTGAAGACATTCAGCGTCTTGTTAAAGTTGCCCGCGTGGAACTTCGCGGAAAATTCATTGAAGGCGAAATAGGCATTTCAGGCGCAAACTTCTGTATTGCGGAAAACGGAACCTTCGGCATTGCCACCAACGAAGGCAACGGAAGAATGGTAACCACCCTGCCCAAAGTGCATATTGCCCTTGCAGGCCTTGACAAGCTTATTCCCGATTTTGAAACAGCCCTCACCGCATTGACCGTTCTGCCGAGAAACGCAACCGGTCAGCGCATTACCGCCAACGTAACCTTTATCAACGGTGCGGGCGAATACGCAATCGGCGAAGACAACAGAAAAGAACTGCATGTTGTTTTCCTTGACAACGGCAGAAGCGAAATAGCCAAAGATCCTCTTTTCAGCCAAGTGTTCCGCTGCGTGCGCTGCGGCGCCTGCGCCAACGTCTGCCCTGTTTTCCGCATGGTGGGCGGCCATAAAATGGGTCATATTTACATCGGCGCCATCGGCCTTATCCTGACCTATTTCTTCCACGGCAAAGACAAAGCCGCGATTTTGGCCCAAAACTGCATAGGCTGCGAAGCATGCAAAGACATCTGCGCAGGCGGCATTGACCTGCCCCGTCTTATTACGGAAATCCGCAATAAAACTGCCAAGGAAGTAGGTCAGCCCATGCAGGTTGCTTTTGTGGGCAAAATCATGCAGAACAGAAAGCTTTTCCACAGACTGCTGAAATTTGCCCGTTTCTCACAAAAGCCCTTCAAAACGCAGGAAGGTTTTGTGCGTCACCTGCCTGATGCGCTTTTCGGCAAACACCAGTTTAAATCCCTGCCTACTTTGGCAGACAAGGCATTCCGCGAAATTTACGCTGAACATGCCTATACCCTTGAAAATCCGAAAATGCGCGTTGCCCTTTTTGCAGGCTGTGCGCAGGACTTCATTTTCCCCGAGCATTTGGTAGCGTTCATGAAGCTTATGAAAGCCCACAACGTGCAGGTTGATTTCCCCGAAGAACAAACCTGCTGCGGCCTGCCCGTGCAGATGCTTGCCCTGAAAGAAGTTGCAGCGGACATTGCCCGTCAGAACGTTAAAGCCATTGACGCTTCAAAATACGATTATATCGTAACCCTCTGCGCAAGCTGCGCATCTCATCTGAGCCACAACTACAAAAACTTCATCGGCGACGAATGCAGGGAATTTTCTTCCAAGGTAAAAGATTTCTCTTCCTTTATGAATGACGTGGTAAAACTTGATATGAGCCTCTTTAATAAGAGTGCGGAAAAAGTAACCGTGCACATTCCCTGCCATCAGGCCAGAAGCCTCGGCGTTATGGAACAGCCGAGAAACCTTATCGGTCAGGTTGCGGAATATACGCCGTCCAAAGAAGAAGCCAGCTGCTGCGGTTTCGGCGGAACCTATTCAGCCAAGTTCCCCGAAGTTTCCAAAGAACTTCTCGGCAACAAAATCCGCCGCATTGAAGAATCTCAGGCTGAACGCATTGTTACGGACTGCCCCGGCTGCACCATGCAGATCAGAGGCGGCCTGCACAAGAAAGGCAGCAAAGTGCGCGTAACCCATATTGCGGAACTTCTTGCGGACAATCTGAAAAAATAAACAAAAAAACATTTTCCCTTGGTCCCTGCGGCCAAGGGAAATAAAAGCTGTTTTCGGACAGCGGTCTTGTTTTGCTGCCTGAATCCGGCGCAGTTTTTATTGCGGCTGATCAGCGGAAAGAGGACAGCATAGCGGCAGAAAAAAAACGGCAGGCCGCCGTATCATATTGGGGAACGGCAGGCAATGCATATTTTGCAGACAACGGAAAGGGAGCCGTTTCTGTATTAATCAAATTTAAGTGGAGGTGTAGGTATGAGTTTTGGATTTTATGCTCTTTTGGCATTTATTCCCATTCTTATTGCTCTTGTTCTTATGGTTGGCATGCGTTGGCCTTCTACCCGTGCCATGCCGATTGCATGGATTTCTGCAGCCGTGCTTGCTTTTGCTGTATGGAATCTTGATATCGTGCGCATTGCCGCTTTGTCCGTTCAGGGCTTTATCACGGCTTTCGGCGTACTGATTATCGTATTCGGCGCACTGCTTATTTATTATACGCTTCAGACAAGCGGCGCCATGGAAACCATACAGGCAGGCATGCAGAAAATTACGCCCGACCGCCGTCTGCAGGCCATTATCATCGGCTTTATGTTCGGCGCTTTTATCGAAGGTGCGGCAGGCTTCGGAACGCCGGCGGCTTTGGCGGCGCCGCTTCTTATGGGGCTTGGCTTCCCTCCGCTCTGCGCTGCCATTATCTGCCTTGTGTTCAACAGCGTACCCGTAACCTTCGGCGCAGTGGGAACACCCGTTATCCAAGGGTTCAGCCCCATTCAGAATATGGCATTTGATGTTTTGAAAACTATTAATCCAAGTGCCGTTCCTTTTGATGTTTACAAACACATCGGCGAATTTGTAACCCTCATGCATCTGCCCATGCTCATTCTTTTGCCCATCGGCATGCTTGGCTTCATGACGCGCTTCTTCGGCAAAAACAAAAGCTGGTCAGAAGGTTTTGCGGTTTGGAAATACTGCATTATGGCTTCCGTATGCTTCGGCGTGCCGTACCTCATCATTGCATGGACGCTCGGACCTGAAATTCCGTCCCTCATCGGCGGCCTTATCGGCCTTGGCGTATTGGTATATCTTACCAAAAAAGGCGTATGCGTTCCCAAGGACGTATGGCTTTTTGAAGACAGAGATCATTGGGATCCCGAATGGTCAGGCGTAATCAGAGCTGAAAACATACATGAATTCAAAGAACACATGAGCCAGCTCAAGGCATGGATGCCCTATATTCTCTGCGGTGTTTTCCTTGTGCTTACCCGCGTGCCCCAATTCGGCCTCAAAGCCATTATCACCGATCCCATGTTCAATCTCGGCCTGAGCAATATTTTCGGCGTTGAGGGCGTAAGTTCCTATATTGCCGTTCTGAACCTGCCGGGCACCATTCCGTTTATTTTGGTTTCCGTTATTACCATTTTTATTCACGGCATGCTGAAAGACGATGAAATAGGCTCCAAAAAAGTCAGCCGCGCATGGGGCACAGCCATTCAGAAAATGACCGCGCCTACCATTGCCCTGCTTTCCGCTGTTGCCCTTGTTTCCATTTTCAGAGGAACGGAAGCCACCACTGTGGAAAGCCTTATGTATCACGGCAGAGGCGTTTCCATGCCCTTGGCCATGGCTATCACCATTTCCGAACTTACGGGCGACGCATGGGCCATGCTTGCTTCCTATATCGGCGGTTTGGGCGCATTTATCACAGGCTCCAATACTGTTTCCGACCTTCTTTTCTCAAACTTCCAGTGGGATGTTGCCCAAACTCTCGGCTATGACTACTGGCAGAGCATTGTCATTCTTGCGGCTCAAGGCGTCGGCGGTGCCATGGGCAATATGATCTGCGTGCACAACGTTGTTTCCGTCTGCGCCGTGCTCGGCATGATCGGCCACGAAGGCGCCATTATCCGCAAGACATTCTGGCCCTTCCTTATTTACGGTATCCCGGCAGGCATTATCGCCCTTGTTCTTGTTATGTAATGCAGTAAATGCCTGTCGGCAGACAATAAGCCCTTTCATCGGAAAGGGCTTTTTTTTTGCTCAGTCATCTGTTCGGTCTGCGGTTAAAAAAATGCGGAAAAAATGCGCACGGGAAACAGCGTCGATGCTGCCTTCAGGGCGTGCTGCCGCTGTTTCTGCACTGCGGGAGGCGTGCCTGCGGGGTCAGGCAAGGGCCGCAAAAAAATACCCCGCATTGCGGGAATGCGGGGCAATCGGGTTGAGTGTTGAGAGCAACCTTTGTTTTGGAGTTTATAAATGAACGTTATTGCAGTCTGCCTGTTGATTTTGCGTAATTCTTCAAAATTTCGACACCCTTGGCTGTTTCAGGGAATTTTTGGGCTTCTTCGTTCCAAACTTGTGCGGCGGCTTCGGTGAGTTTCTGGATGTCTTCGTCAGGGAATGTTGTTACTTTGCCTTTGAAAACAGTATCAATGGCTTTAATGCTTTCGTCCATGCCCCACATATAGTATACGAATTCGGTCATTTGGGCTGCAGCGCTGAAAGCGGCTTTAATGTCGTCGGGGAAGCGTTCCCAAAGACGCTTGTTGATAAAAAAGCTGTCGACAACAGGGTCAAGAATCGGGGTTACGTTAAGGTACGGCGCAACTTCAAAAAATTTCGTTTCCACGTATTCTGCGGCACTGCCGTAGACAACGCCGTCGATTTGGCCAGTGGTCAGGGCAAGATAAATGTCTTCAGGCGGAAGATTTACGCAGTTGATGCCAAGTTTTGTCAAAGCCTTGGCTGTGGCACCCACGGCGCGGATATTCATTTTCTTCATGTCTTCCAAAGAATTGATGGGGGTTTTGCTCAGCGTGGTGAAAGGAACAGTATAGGCAGGTCCGAGGTAAACAACGCCGTTTCTTGCGTATTCGCTGCTGATGAGTTCACGCAGTCCGCATTTGTCGAAAATATATTTTGCTTCAACGGGGTTGGTCCAGCTCATGGGCAGGCCTGCTTCCACGGTGCCCATTTTATTTTCCGTAAAATGGTGGCCTGTGCCGTGGCCGATGTCGATCATGCCGCTTTTTACGGATTTCAGGATATTTTCAGAGCCGACAAGTTCACCGGAGGTGAAAACTTGGATTTCGACTTTGCCTGCAGTAAGTTTTTTTACCTGTTCGGCAAAATATTGGCTGGCAATGGCCGTTGTCGGGGAATACCATGTTTGCAGTTTCAGCATGTAATCGGCTGCTTGGGCATACTGTGCACCGAACAGAACGGAGGCAGACAGAACAGCGGCTGTAAAGAACTTTTTAAACATAATCAATCTCCTTACTATTTGTTATTTTTTTTATTCCATGCAACAAGGCTCATAATTTCAAACATAATGTAGGCAGCAACCTGAGCGGTTATTTTATTCGGATAATCCTTGGTAGGCATAAGGCAGACAACATCGCCGCCGATGACGTTCTGGCCTTTCAGGCTTCTGAGTATGGCCATGGCATTGTCCACGCTGAGGCCGCCGCAGCCGGGTTCAAGGTTGGAAACACCCGGAGCAATTGCAGGGTCAAGAACGTCAAGGTCAAAGGTTATGTAAATGGGCTGGCCGTCCAGACGCTTGTTTATGCGGTCAATGGAATTGTTCAGGCCTATTTTGTCAAATTCCGCTTTGGTCAGAACGTCATAGCCGAGATCAAAGCTGGGCTTGAGCCAGTCAAGGGTTCTTGTGTGGCCGCGTATGCCGATCTGCACGCTTTTTTCCGGGTCAATATGGCCGTCACGCACGAGATAGCTTCCCCAGTGGGCAGAGGAACGTTTTGCACCCATAAAGTGTTCGATATTGTGGAATGTATCGGTATGGGCGTCAAAATGCAGAAATGCCGCTTTTCTGCCGCCGGTTATTTTGGAATCTTTGCCTGCAATGGACTGAACAATGCCGCCTGTAACGCTGTGGTCGCCGCCCACGGAAACAGGATTGATTTTGCGGCTGTCAAGATTTTTATAAAAAGCTGCAATGCGGTCAATGCATTTTTCGTTGTCCATGCCTTCGGGAAGGGGAACGTCGCCCAAATCATAAATTTTGCATGTATCCAAAGGAGAAAATTCAAATTCATTGTGTACGCGGCGCGCATAGGCAGAAACGTCACGCACGGCTCTGGGGCCCAAATGCTGATCCCTTTCCGTTGTGCCGTTGCCTGAGCTGTGCGGCACGCCGACCAAGGCTATTTCACAGTCAGAAAGATCCGTTTTGTTCGGGCAGCGGAAAAAAGTTGGAATGCCCCACCAGTAAAGTGCTTCAACAACTCTTTCTTCATCTGTCATTGTTTGAACATTTGACATAATTGACTCCTTTTGTATCTGTTGATATTTAATACAGTTGATAATATGTTATCTGATATATCAATTTAGTTGTTTTTAATTTTTCTTATACTGAAAGCATAAGAAAAATCAAGAGGTTTAATTAAAATACGTCATCAGGATAAAATCTTTGTTATATTCAAAGTTCCAGTGCTTGTTTTCAATGGTCTGCTTTATTTTTTCAATATCCTTGTTTTCAATGGCTTCTATGATTTCAAGGTGTTCCGCGCAGGCATCCTGAATCCACTGCAGGGGAAAATCTTTTTTGGGCAGATCCCACAAACGGCTTTTGATGGGATCAAGAATTCTGTCCACAAATTTATTTTCCGCAACTTTCATGAAAATATTATGAAAGTCTTTGTGCAGCTGGTCGTATTCGCGTCTTTTTCCCTCTTCCAGAGCTTTTACCATTTTTTGGTGCAGTTTGCGCATCTGAGCCAAAACAGGTTTGGTATAGCGGTGCAGGCTGTGGGTTATCATTGCCGTTTCCAAAGTGCCGATGATTTCAAAAAGATACGAAATGTCTTCGATATCCAGCCTGTTCATCACTACTTTGCTTCGGGGAAATATGGTCAGAAATCCTTCAGCTTCCAGACGGATAAGCGCATCCCGCAGAGGACTTTGGCTGATCTGCAGATCTTCGCGTATTTTTTCCAGATCAAGCGCAGCGCCGGGATATAAATTTCCTTCCATTATCTGTTCCCGCAGATAATCATAAACTTGGTCACTTAATTTTTTTGTTACAATTTTAGCCATATATGCTTGTCTCCATAAAATTGATATATCAAATATCAATTTGTCTGTCAAGGAATTTAAAATTGTTTTATGAAAAAATTAAGTATCAAAAATGGTTATGATAAATTTCAGCTGCGGGCAGCAGTTTTCCGTCAGTGCGGTATGCAGCTGCAAATACATTGTCAAGTTTTCTGCGGCAAAGCCTGTCAGCCGAAAGCGTTTCGGAGCAGGCGGCTTTCATGGGGCACGGCGTCAGCCATAAAAACTCCTGTTTTTTATTTGTTGAAAATGACATTCGGAAGCCATGTGACAAGGCCGGGAAACAGCATAAGGATAAGCAGGAGCAGGGCCTGAATGGCGATAAACGGCACGGCTCCCCAGTAAATGTCCTTGAGGGTGACGCCTTCGGGCGCAACAGCCTTCATGTAAAAAAGATTTAATCCGTACGGCGGCGTGATATAAGCCATCTGCATGTTTACGACGAACAATATGCCGAACCATACAGGGTCGTAGCCGAGTCCGAGGATAATGGGGATATAAATGGGCATGCACATGAACATAATGGCGATGTCATCCATAAACATGCCTAAAATAAAGAAACTCAGCTGAATGACAAGAATAATCACAAAGGGGTTTGCATCAAGCCCGAGCACAAGGGATTTGATCATGGCGGTAGCGCCGAGGCCGCTGTAAACCTTGCTGAACATCAGGGCAGCGATGATAATGTAGCCTGCAAAGCCGGAAATGGCAAAAGTCTGTTTGCAGGCTTTTTTGAGCATGTCCACGGTCAGCCTTTTTTGAGCGGCCGCACATACCAGCGAACCGGCAGCACCCACGGCGGCGGCTTCCGTCGGGGAAGTGATGCCGAAGAAAATGCAGCCCAAAATGCTGAAAATAAGACCCATGGGCAAAATCAAGGTTTTGAGTGCTTTTAAGCGCACGTTGAGGGGCAGGATTTCTTCTTTTGGAATGGCAGGCGCAAAATCGGGCTTAATCAGGGCAACTATGCCTATATATACAATATACATAACCGCAAGCATAAGACCGGGAATAATGCCGGCGGCAAAAAGCTTGCCGACTGATGCGCCGCTGATGAAGGAATACATGACCATCATCATGCTGGGCGGAATCAAGAAGCCCAGTGCGCCGCCGGCCTGCACAATGCCGACCGCCAGACTTTTGTTGTATTTTTTCTGCAGCATGGCAGGAACGGCGATAACTCCCATGGAAAGGACAGTTGCACTGCTGACGCCGAGCATGGCGGCCATGACGGCGCAGATAATAATGGTGCCCATGCCGAGGGCGCCGCGGACACGGCCTGACCACATATACATGGTGTCAAACATGTCTTTGGCAATTTTGGATTCGTGGAGAATGAAGCCCATGAAAATAAAAAGCGGCACGGCACTCAGGATAATGTTGTTCATAAGGTCGAGGGTTGCAAAGTAGGCAATGTCCATGGCTCCTCCGCCCCATAAAAAGAGCGCAGCCAGCGTGCCTACGGACCCAAGGCAATATACGATGGGAAGACCCGTTCCCATAAGAACCAGCATGGAAAGGAACATTAAAGCGGTAATTTCGTAAGCACTCATCATAAGATTTCTTCTCCTGTAACTGCAAGCCAAAGATTACGCAGAAATTCTGACAGCGTTTGCAGAACCGTCAGGATAAAGGCAATGGGAATAAGGGCTTTCCAGTGGTAAATGGGCTGTCCCCATGCGGAAGTGGAAATTTCTTTCATAACCCATGATTCTGCCGCATAAAGGACTGATGTATAAATAAGCACAAAGAAAAACGAAAGGGTAAAGGCATAGGTCAGGCAGTTGACCACGGCTCGGGTGCGGGGTTTCCAGTGGGAAGAAAAAATATCCACGCCCACCTGAACTTTTTCAAGAATTGAGCAGGGTCCGGCATAAATCATGTATACGCCGAAAATCATGGTGCTCAGCTCCACCCCCCAAAGCGTGGGTGAGGAAAAGAAATAACGCAGAATAACGTCCAAAAGCATGATTGCCACCAAAGGAACTATTATCCACATGGTGCAGTCTGTTATCACGCGGTTTATTTTGTCCAGAAAATGAATGAATTTTACCATGTTTAATCTCCTTTGAAACCGGAAAATGCGTTTTTATGGTGAAAATCTCCTCTTTTTTTTACATGAAAATATTCACTGATATATCTATAAATATATCATACAAAATTTCAAAAAACATTGCAAGAAATTTTTTTAAATTTATTTACAGAAATTCAGGATATTATAATTTTGTTATTTAAAATATTGACCTGATAATTCTTTATTGATATATAAGCAAATATATTCACTGATATTTAGAAATTCATTCCAAAAGGAGAATTTTATGAAAAAATACAAACTGATACGTAAGTTTAAAAAAATAGCGGCATTGGTGTTTTTGGGAGCGGCATGTTTTGCGGCGGACGCAGATTTTCTGTATGCAGAACCTCTGGAAATGCGCGCCCAAACATATTACAGCAGCAATATGGCTCTGACGCTGGATACGTTTGCGAAAAACGTCAATGAAAAATCAGGCGGAAAGCTGCATATTTCCGTTTATTACTGCGATCAGCTGGTCAGTACGCCCAATATGCTCAAGGGCATAAAAAACGGTATGATTCCCATAGGCAACATTATTGCCCACATGTATCCGGAAATAAAGGCAGGCCGCATTCTTTCCGCAGCGCCCTTTGCCACTTCATCCGTGGAAGAGGCCATAGAGCTTTTTGACAAGGGCGGACTGGAAGCTTTTGCCGAAAGGCAGTTTGAAAAACAGGGCTTGGTGTATTTGAGTTCCGCATGGGCTGCTCCGTATCATCTTCTTTCAAAAAAACCCGTCAACTCTTTGGATGATCTCAGAAAAATGCGTGTCCGCGCGTTGGGAATGACGGCAGAAATGCTGAAAATTCTTGGGGTTACCTGCGTGGACATTCCTCCGGAATCGCTGTACATAGCGCTGCGCGATGATATTATTGACGTTGTGGTTTACGGTGCCGCCAATGACTACGTTCAGTTTAATCTTAATGAAGTGGCAAAATGGTACAACACTACCCCGCTTGTCATTCCGGTTGTAGACTGTTTGGTTATTTCCAAGGACGTATGGGATACGCTCAGCCCCGATCTGCAGAAACTGCTCAAACAGGAAGCAAAAGCCGTAAGCAGGCTTTGGTATGATGAAACTACCAAGAACGAAGAAGAATTCTGCAAAACCGTTTTTAAAGACACGCTGTGCGAGTTTCCTGCCGAAGACGTGGAAAAACTGCGTCAGGCCGCCTATGCCGTGTGGGAAGCGGAAATGCTCAAGGATGAAGAATCCAAGGAAGCCGTTATGCTGATTAAAAAATTTCTGAATAAATAAAATCCTCCTCAAACTGACCCCATAAAAAGTCCTCCTCTCTTCGGGAGGATTTTTTTTCGGACAGTTTTCGGAAAGCCGTTCAAAGTGTTTTTGCATGCGGCGGAAAACTTGTTCTTTTTATAACAAAATATGGTTTTCGGAAATAAAAAAAGCATACGAAATTTTCGTATGCTTCAATAACTTGTTTGTATTATTGTATTATTGTTTTTTTTGGTTTGCTTCGTTTACTTTCAGGGTGCGCCCGCCGTATTCGGAGGCGTTTAATTTTTCAATGGCAGTGAGTGCTTCGTTGTCGTCCATTTCCACAAAGCCGAACCCCTTGGGTTTTTTGGTTTCGCGGTCATAAATGAGCTTTGCGGAGAGTACTGCGCCAAATTCTTGAAATAATTGTTTTAATTGTTCTTCTGTCGTTGACCATGGCAGATTGCCGATGTAAATTGATTTAGCCATTGAAAACCTCGCTAAAATATGGAAGCATTAAAAGCACGGCCGGCATGCTTTATGTTATAAATCGCACAAATAAAAAATTTAGTCAAGCATTGTGTCGGAAAAACCTATAATTTTTGGCGAGATAGGAAAAACAGGCAGGCAGGCAAAAGTATTTGCTTGACGGAAAAGTTGCCGGGATTTATTTTTATGAAAAAACTTGGAGAAAAATATTGCTGTTTTCCGCTCTGAAAAACAATCATTTTGTCGTGAACTACATGCGCATGTGGCCGTATGTGAAACCGTTTTGGTTTGCTGCCCTGCTTTCCCTGCTTGTGGGCATACCCATCGGCGCTCTTGATTCTGCGGTTGCGCTGTTTCTGAAACCGTATACGGATTTGGTCATAGTCGGCAACAATGCGGGACAGGCTCCGTGGTATCTGCCTTTTCTTATTGTGGGCTTTACCGTTGTGCAGGGGCTTTTGATTTTTGCGTCTTCCTATCTTTCTGCGTATGCGGGCGGCCGTCTGAATAAAAACGTGCAGTATACCATGTATGAAAAACTGCTGACCCTTGACCCTGAATATTACGACAAGCAAAATTCAGGCGTCATTTTGATGCGCTTTGCCTCAGACAGCGCAACTGCCTGCAACGGTCTTCTGCATAACCTCAAAAACCTTGTGACCCGCGTGTGCTCCACCCTTGCCCTGCTCTGCGTGCTTATCTACACCTCATGGCAGCTGGCCATTATTGCCGTTGTCATTCTCGGCATTACCGTGGCTCCCCTGACCATGGTGCGCCGCCTGCTGAAAAAAATAGTCAAAAAACAGGTGGAAATCGGGCAGAAAGTCAATATCAACTACAACGAAACCTATGCGGGAAACAGGACCATTCTGGCCTATAACCTTCAGGAAACGCAGCTTGGCGGTTTCAAGGAGCATTTGGAGAATATTTTTAATCTCGGCATGAAAATGACCAAGCGTACGGCGTGGATTTCGCCCTTTATGCATTTTGCGGTTTCCGTGGGCGTCAGCCTGACCATTGCTTACGGCAGCTGGCTTATTGTGCAGGGCGATATTACATCCGGCGATTTTGTGGCGTTTTTGGCGGCACTTTTAATGATGTATACCCCGATTAAAGCCCTCGGCGGCACCATTACCAATATCCAGCAGGGCTTTTTGGCCATTGAGCGCCTGCATGAAATTCTGGAAACGGAACCGAAAATCACGGACAGGGAAAATGCCCGCAGCCTTGACGGTCTGCACAGCGATATTTCCTTTAATAACGTGACCTTTGCCTATACGGAAAACAAGCCTGTGCTGAAAAATATTTCCTTTACCGTTCATAAAAACGAGTCGCTGGCATTGGTGGGCAATTCGGGCGGCGGCAAAAGCACCATTGTTTCCCTGCTTCCCCGTTTCTACGATGTTCTTGAAGGCAGCGTAACCATTGACGGCACGGACATACGCGATTTGAAAATTAAATCCCTGCGCGAAAATATTTCCGTGGTATTTCAGGATAATTTCCTGTTCAACGGCACACTGCGCGAAAATATCATGTACGGCAAACAGAACGCCTCGGAAGAAGAACTGCGGCGGGCCGTTAAATCCGCGTATTTGGATGATTTTGCGGCAGGCCTTGAAAACGGCCTTGATACTGAAATAGGCGAACGGGGCATGCTGCTGTCAGGCGGGCAAAAACAGCGTGTGGCAATAGCCAGAGCCTTTTTGCGCAATGCGCCCATTCTGATTTTGGACGAAGCAACCTCTGCCCTTGACAACAAATCCGAAGCCATTGTTCAGCAGGCTATTGAAAACCTCATGAAGAACAAGACTGTCATCATTATCGCCCACAGGCTTTCCACCATTAAAAACGCCGACAAAATAGCCTTTATCCAAGAGGGCGAACTGGCGGAATTCGGCACCCATGACCGGCTTATGGCCAAACCGAACGGTCTGTACAAACAGCTTTACGAACTGCAGTTTAAAAAAGACAGCCGTGCCCGTTCTGCCGAAATGAATAAAGAACAAAGCCCCGCAGGCTGAGTTTGGGCAAAACCGAAACAACGAACAAAAAACTGTTTTTAAACAGAAACGCTGTAGAAAGAGTATGCCGCTGCTGCAATTAATTTAATGAACAAAAACTGCAGAAAGCGGAGACGGCACGGAATAAGCCGTCATAAGCAAGACTTTTGTTAATCTTGACAAAAGCGATTAATCTTTTACAATAAAGAAAAATGTATCAAAGTTTGGCTGCGGGCGCAAAAAGCCTGTACAAATTTGTAAAAAAGAGAATTGCATGAAAAACGAATCCGTAAGCATTGCCAAAGAAGGCTGGCCCATAATCGGTTTAATGGCTGTTTCAGCTATGACGTTTGCCATGTTCCAGTGTTATGTCATGGCTTTTGTGTTCTTGGTGCTGTTATGGTTCAGCGTCTTTTTCTTCCGCGACCCCGAACGGGTCGTACCCGCTGACGAAGGCATAGCCGTCAGCCCTGCGGACGGAAAAGTCGTCCGTATCCGGAAAAAAGAAGATCCCATGACAGGTGAGGAAAAAACCTGCATTTCCATTTTCATGAACGTGTTCAGCGTGCATGTCAACAGAAGCCCTGTGGCAGGTTCTCTGCAGAAAATCAAATATTTTCCCGGAAAATTCATAAATGCCGCCTATGACAAAGCCAGCACAGACAATGAGCGCTGCGCCTATCTTGTTAAGGACGCTCAAGGGGATGAGTGGACATTTGTGCAGATTTCCGGGCTTATTGCACGGCGTATCGTGTGCCGTGCCGATGAAGGCGATGAGCTTAAGCGCGGGGAGCGTTTCGGGCTTATCCGTTTCGGTTCCAGAGTGGACGTGTATATTCCGGAGGGGTATGAAAGCGCGGTTCGCATAGGCGAACAGGTTTTTGCAGGCCAAAGCGTGCTTGCAGAAAAGGCATAGCGCAGTAAAGGATTGTATATGACAGAACGAAAAACCCCTCATAAAGGCGTCTATGTTCTTCCAAACCTGTTTACGGCAGGAAGTCTTTTTGCGGCTTTTTTATGTGTAACTTATTGTTTTAAAGGACAGTTTCAGGCTGCTGCCCTGTCTGTTTTCCTTTCCGCCTTTTTGGACGGTCTGGACGGAAAAGTGGCCCGTCTTACCAATACGGCCAGCCAGTTCGGCGTGGAATTTGATTCCCTTGCGGATATGGTGGCTTTCGGCCTTGCGCCTGCCGTGCTTGCGTGGACATGGCAGCTTGAGGCTTACGGAAAATTCGGCACTGCCGTATCCTTTTTGTTTGTGGCATGCGCGGCCTTGCGCCTTGCCCGTTTCAACGTGGATGTTGCCGTTGTTTCCAAACGCTTTTTTATCGGCCTGCCGAGCCCTGCCGCAGGCTGCACCTTGGCGGCTTTTGTGGTTTTTGTGCCTTATCTGCCCGATTTTATGCACGCCGCCATTCCTCATCTGACGCTGTTCATCTGTATTTTGGCTCCGCTTTTGATGGTCAGCCGCGTGCGCTATTTTTCTTTTAAAGAATACGGCTTTGTCAAGGAACACCCCTTCAGTGTTTTGGTCTGCGCCATTTTCATTGTCATTCTTTTGTTCAGCACGCCGTTTTTCTTCATGTTCATCATGATTTTTGTGTATATTGTCAGCGGCATTGTTTATACATACGGCTATATGCCCAACAGAAAGAACAGCCTTCTGCGCCGACTACACAAGTCAGGTGACGGTACGAGTGAATAATGTTTGCCAACAATTGATTTGTATATGTCGCCTGTCAGAATATCCGTATTTTGACAGGCTTTTTTTGAACCTTAGGAAAATTATTTGCCAAAGGGGGCAATATGGAAAACAGAGTATATATTTTTGATACCACGCTTCGTGACGGAGAACAGAGCCCGGGCGCAACTATGAACCTGCATGAAAAACTGCGTCTTGCCGAACAGCTTGAAAAACTCGGCGTGGACTGCATTGAGGCAGGTTTTCCCGCATCCAGCCAAGGGGATTTCGATTCCGTGAAAGCCATTGCGGAAAAAGTGAAAAACTGTCAGGTGGCAGGTCTTGCCCGCTGCATGGAACAGGATATCCAAAGAACATGGGAAGCCATAAAAAATGCTGCTCATCCGAGAATACACACGTTTTTGGCAACATCTCCCATTCACATGCAGTATAAACTGCGCAAGGAGCCCGAACAGGTTTTGGAAATGATTGACAAGGGCGTCCGCCTTGCAAGAAGCCTTTGCCCAGTGGTGGAATTTTCCGCTGAAGATGCCTCCCGTTCTGACAAGGATTTTCTGGTTAAAGTCGCCACAGTGGCAATCAATGCAGGCGCAGCGGTCATAAACCTGCCCGATACCGTGGGTTATGCCATTCCGAGCGATTGCGCCAAACTCATCGACTAC
>CALUWZ010000010.1 GCA_944324625.1 uncultured Mailhella sp.
ATCAGCCGTCAGAATGCCGAGCAGAGCGTACAGGAACTGTTCTCCGAAATTTTGGGAAAGAAAAACAAAAACAGCCGGAATGAACAAAAGCTGCGACAAAAGGAGAAGGACAAAACCTGCAAAGAATTTTCCGAGCCATATTGTCTGCAGCGGGCAGGGCAGAATCTGCAGGCCTGTTTTTGCGCCGTTTTGTTCTTCAATGGCATAAAGCATCTGAAAAATCAGCACTTGGCAGAATACGGACGCAAGCCAAAACATGGTTGACGCACCGTGGGCGGAAAGTTTTTCCCCTGCCTGCAGTGAAAGGCTGAACAAAAAAATCAGCAGAAGACCGAGCAGCAGGGCTTGGCAAAGACCGGCGCTGCGTCCGAGAATAATGGTTAAATCTTTTCGGGCAAGGAGCAGGGCGGTTTTCAGCATGCCGCAGCCTCCCCGTCGCGTATTTGTCCGTTTGTTTGCATGCCGCCGCTGTTTGCAGTATCCGTTTTATGGCAGGCAAAAGCGTTTTGCGGTATTTCCGTAAGCGTTATCTGCTGTTTTTCGATATGCAGGCTGTGGGTGGCGTGCAGGCTGTCTTCCGCAGGGGAATGGCTGACCCACAGAATGCAGGCTTCTTTTGCCTGAAATTCGCCGATGATTTGATAGAAAAGTTCTTTTGATTCCCTGTCCAAACCCGTACTCGGTTCGTCAAGCAGCAGAATTTCGGGATTTTGCAGGATAATCCGCGCAATGTTCAGGCGCTGTGCCATGCCCCGTGAAAAAATACCTGCATCGTCATGGCTGAATTTATCCAGAAACACCCGTTTTAAAACTGCAAGAATTTCTTTTTCGCCTATGTCTGTTCTGCCTGCTGCCTTGGCCCAGAACCGCAGATTTTCGTATGCGGAAAGGTGGGGGTAAATAAAGGTCTGATGTCCGAGATAGCCCATGTTCTCTTTTTCAAAGGCGCATTCAACGGAGCCTTTGCTGACAGGGGTCAGGCCTGCCAGAATTTTGAGCAGGGTGGATTTTCCGGAACCGTTTTTGCCCGTAATCAGAACCGTTTGCTTCGGATATAAGCAAAAACTTACGTTTTTGTACAATAAACGCAAGTCGTAAGTTTTGCTTATATTATTAAATATGACAACAGGCTTTTGCATCAGGCTTTTTCTTGTTTGTTTTCCAGTTTGCGCCGTCTCATGGCATAAACAGTGATAAAGGGAGCAAGGCTCATGATTGTTCCGCCTATCCACAGCCAGTTGACAAGAGGATGTACGGAAAGGCGGAGCACGGCTCTTGTCTGTTCGTCAAGTCCGAGGAATGTTGCGTAAAATTCCTTGCCGAGGGAGAAAATGGTGCTGGCTTCGGCATAGGCGTTCTGCGGAAAACTTGCGTAAATGCGGCGCTGAGCCTGGCTTATGCCCACTTCTTTGCCGTTTTTGTCCGTAACCAAGAGTTCCGCTTCAAGAAAATCATAGCGTCCCGTTCTGTCCCTACCTTCATACAGTTCAAGCAGTTTGACCTTGAAGCTGTCCACGGCAATTTCCTGACCGCGGGCGAGCGCCACTTCCTGCTCCACTTTGTAGGGGCCTGAAAATGCAACGCCAAGAGCCATAACCGCAAGGCTGATATGCACGAGAACGGGAGAAAGCTTTGCCAAAGGATATTTGAGCACAGCAAAATACAGAGCCCAGCTTATCATGCAGGCACAGGAAATGCTGGCGGCGATAAGGGGCAAAGGTTCTTTTACGTCAAAAAGCGCCCAGAAAACACCCATGAAAACAAGGAAGCTGAGCACTACGCCGAGAAAATGCCTGCCGTGGCTGAGTCCTTGTTTCCATGAAAGCCACGGACAGAAAGTTAAAAGGGCGATGATAACCGTAAGCAGAGGCAGGATAACGCTGTTGTAAAAGCCGGCCTGCAGGCCTACGGAATTTTCCGTCCACAGCTTGCTGATAACAGGCCAGAGTGTGGCAAAGCCGATGATAAGGCTGATGGTGATAAGCACAACGGCTGTTGCGAGCAGAAAGCCCTCCTTGGTTTCCAGACCGTTGAAGGGAGTGCCTTTGTTGGGCATATAGAATATAACGGCAAAAACGATGACTGTGGCCGCGATGACGAAGTTCAGAAGAAGATAGCCCACGCCGCCTGAACCGAAGGCGTGCACGGATTCCACTACGTTGCCGCGCACAAGCCATGTGGCAAAGAAGGCGGAAACGCAGGTCAGTGCCATGAACAGGGTATGGAAGCGCTGAGCTTTGTTTCTGTACTGTTCAATGAAACCGAAGTGAATGGCGGCAGTGCCGAAGAACCACGGAATGGTGGAAGCGTTTTCCACAGGGTCCCAAGCCCAGTAACCGCCCCAGCCAAGTTCCATGTATGCCCACCAGCCGCCGAGCACAATGCCTGCAGTCAAAAGCAGCCATGCAACGAGGATAATGGGTTTTGTGCAGATATGCCACGGCGTTTCGCTGCCGTTTTCTTTGGAAAGGGCCTGAGCCAAGGCAAGGCAGGCAGGAATGGTAAAGCCTCCGTAGCCGAGAAGCAGAAGGGGCGGGTGGAAAATCATGCCGGGGTTCTGCAGGAGCGGGTTGAGGCCGCGTCCGTTGCTTGGGGCAGGGCTTATAACTTCAAAGGGGCTGTTGTAGGTTGTGAGCAGAACGCCGAAAAAAGCAAGCATGGAAAAATAAAAAAGCAGATACCATGTTCTTGTTTCTTGGCTCAGGCTTTTATAAATTTCGGTGCTTTGGAAATAGGCGCCGCAGAGCACAAGGCATAAAGCCCAGAACAGCAGAGATCCTGCCTGTCCGCCCCAAAATGCCGTCAGGCGGTAAAAAAGCGGAAGGGAAAGGTCGCTGTAGTCATGGACATATTTAATGCTGAAGTCATAGCTCCAGAAACCGAAAAAGAGAATACAGGAGGCAATGACGTAGCAAAGGGTAATGGCAAGATTGGCTTTTTCCAAAAGGCCGACAGCGTACGTTTTGGCTTTGTTCAGGCTGACAATGCAGAACAGGGTTCCCAAAACGGCAATGGTCAGGGAAAGCATTAAAAGAAGGTGGGCGAAATGAGTCATAAATCAGTAAAATCCGTAAAGCGTTGGGTTAAGCGTTTTTTTCTCTGTTTTCTTTCTGGTATTTTGAGGGGCATTTGGTCATGAGGGTTTTTGCCGTGAACACGCTGTTCTGCATGGAACCTTCGATAATCACTTCTGAGCCGACGTCAAAGGTATCGGGTACAACTCCCTTATACTGAACCTGAATGGTTTGGGCTTTGTTTTCCGCGTCTTCAAGGGTGAAGCTGACACCGAGGCCGTCTTCGGGACGGACAATGGTTCCGTCGGCAACGGTGCCGAAAAGGCGGGCTGAAAGCAGCGGCTGGGTTTTTTCCTGTGCAAGAGCTTCGGAAACATTTAAAAAGTATACACTGTTTTGGGAAACTCCTGAAAAAATCATATAGCCTATGGCAGCCGCAAACAAAACAAAGCTGACCAGATAAACGGAGCGTAAATTTTTTTTCATGTTAACCCCTTTGGTGAAATTTTGTTTCGCAGAAAAAGTATATCTCTTATAAATCGAAAAAAAATTTTTTGCAAGTAGGAATTATTCCTGATTAGTAAATTAAAAAATGAACATGGCATCACCGTAAGAGAAAAAGCGGTATTCGGCTTTTACGGCATGGGCGTATGCGTTCATGATATTGTCATAGCCCGCAAAAGCGGAAACCAGCATGATGAGGGAAGATTTGGGCAGGTGGAAATTGGTGATAAGCCCGTCAATGACCCTAAAATTTTTCCCGGGATAAATAAAAATGTCGGTATGGCCGAAACAGCCGCCGCACGGCAGGCAGGTATTTTTTGTTAAATCCGTTTTGTCGGTGCAGAAAAATGCAGAGGAAGCGTATTCGCATTCACGGGCTTCGGCAAAGGCCTGCGCCATGCCTTCAAGACTGCGCGTGCCCGTTGTTCCCACGGCAATGACGGGGCGGTTTTCTTCTTTTGCCTTATTGACTGCCTGAGCTGTTTCGGAGGAAATTTCCACATATTCCGAATGCATGGCATGGTTTCTGATATCGTCGGCGCGCACGGGGCTGAAAGTTCCGTAGCCCACATGCAGGGTGACTTCCTCCCATCGGCAGCCTTTGTCCAGCAGTTTTTGCCGTATTTCTTCGGTAAAGTGCAGGCCAGCCGTGGGCGCGGCAATGGACCCGATATTTTTTTCTTTGGCGTATACTGTCTGGTAGCGGGCGAAGTCTTCGGCTTTTACCCCGTGTTCCCGCTTTATGTAGGGCGGAAGGGGCAGGGAGCCGTATTGCTTCAGCAGGGGAATAAGGCTGCCCTCATAGGCGGCTTCCACAAGGTGTCTGCCGAATTCCCTTTTTTCAAGGACAGTGACGGTCATTTCCGGAAAATCCAGTGTTTCTCCGATTTTGACCCGTTTTGCGCCTTTGAGCAGAACTTCCGTTATGCCGCGGCGTTTTGTTCCGTCCTGCAGGGCTTTTTTGTCTATGAGCGGAGCAGGTTCCAAAAAAAGCAGTTCTATGCGGCTTCCTGTTTTTCTGCTGCCTTGGATGCGGGCAGGAATAACTTTGGAATTGTTGGCGACAATAAGGGCATTTTCGGGGATTAATTCCACAATGTCCGTAAAATGCAGGTCACGGCAGCAGCCTGTTTTTCTGTCAAGGTGGAGAAGACGGGAATTTTGCCTTTTGTCAGCAGGACATTGGGCAATACGTTCTTCCGGTAAAAAATAATCGTAACTGTCTAAAAGAAAAAGGTTTTTGTTGTTCATGCGCAAATGTTTTTAAAAAATATGGTTTTTGAAAAGGAAAAAAAGTACGGGTATAATGAGCGAGGGCAGAAGATTCAGGGTTTTGCAGTCTTTTATCTGCAAAATGGCAAGGCCTGACGAGGCAATTAAAATACCGCCGATAATGGAAAGTTCCGTCAGAAGCTCGCCCTGCAGAAAGCCAGACAGACTCATGGCTCCCACATAAATGGAACCCTGCCATAAAAAAAGCACCACGGCAGACAGCATAATCCCGTAACCGTAGCCCGAGGAAAGCACGATGGAAGTGATGAAATCCAGCGTGGCATTGGTAAACAAAAATGTATTGTTTCCTTTCAGCGCGCTTTCAATGGGGCCCAGAATGGAAAGCGTGCCGATGCAGAAAATAAGAACAGCAGTGGCAAGGCCTCTTCCAAGCTGGCTTTTGCCGCATTTTTTTGCCAAGCCGTGAAAATTGCCGTCAATTTCCAAAAATGTGCCGATGCAGCTGCCGATGGCCAAGCTGACAATAAAGAGTACGGGATAGTCGGAATGGGGCATGTTTTGCACTACGGAATTGATGCCGATAAAAAGAGCGGCAAGCCCCATGGCCACAAAAAGGCAGTCCTGAATTTTTTCGGGAAGGGCTTTTTTTACGGTTCCGCCGATTAAGGAGCCGATGACTATGGCACAGACGTTTGCCATTGTTCCAAGCATAGAAAAAACCTCGTCAAAAACGGTTAATACGGTTTCGGTCAGCGTTGTGTTCAATGGCAGAAAGAGTAGAAAAAAAAGTCTGAAAAATCAAGAGGCAAAAAGTTTTGGGATTTGGCGGAGTTTTTCGGTTCGGAAAAGAACGGAAGCGTCGGGGGCTGTTTTCTGCGTTTTTTTTGGCAATTTTTTGGGAAAAATCCCTTCAGGCAAAAAATGCATAAAAAAGTCCGCGGGTTAAAAACGAAGATGAGTTCAGGAAAGCTGTCTGCCGTTTATCCGCGTTTTCTGTTTGCCATGACTTGGAAAACCCAGTTGACAAGGGGCGGAATGCCGTTGTCGTCGGGAATGGCGTTCCATGTGCTGTAATTTTCCAGATATGCCCAGCGGATAAAGCGTATGCCCATGGAAAACCATTCGGGTGAGCTTTGATTTTTGGTGTAGCGGCGTACGGCGGCAAGCATGGACAGGCACAGGGGCGTTTTATTGGTATAAGGGAAAATGCCCGTGAGCAGGATTTTTGTGTTTTCCTGAATTTGTCTGGAAATGGGGATAAAGGCATCCACAAGAAACAAAATGCCTCCTGCGGAAATATCCACAATGTCAAATTCGCTGTCCTGCAGGGCAACCCATTGCAGCTGTTCATTGTCTGCTGTTTTGCTTTCCACCCACAATTTGAGGTTTGGAATTTCCGCTTTGGTGATCGGTATGCGCACACAGTTGCGGCGCTGGGTGTGACCGATATGGCTTGGAACGGCTATATCAATAAAAAACAATCCCTTATGGGTAAAACTGTTTTTTATGGCACAGATAAAGTTGCAGGGCGTTTGCTTCCCGTCCTGCTGAATGTAAAAGAAGGCGGAAACTTCGGCATTTTGGGGCAGATGCATGCTTTGTCTGCTCTGGATGAAAAGCCTGACAAGGGATTTGTTGTGGTCAATGCAGTAGGCGCGAACTTGGTGTATGGTTTTCCCTTCGCTGATGATGTCTATGAAAATTTCCGTCTTATGCGCTTTTGTATAACTCAGCATGGAATGAATGACTTTTGCATTCTGGAGAGAATTTGAAGCGATAAGACTGCCTGCTTTTAATTGTGCCATAGTTGCCTTATAGTGATGTTCAGAAAATTTGTCAATCGGTTCAACTAATTGAAGATGCTTATTTTTCCGTATTCCCCGTCATGGCCGCATTGTTTCGTTACTTGGTTTTGGCGCATGCAGAGAATTGCGCGAGCCAGTTTTTGGTCCGTTTCTGCAAGAGTATGTATCGGCACATTTTGCAGGATCTCAAGTTCGGAAGGGAAAATTTTTAATAAATTTTCATAGCATGCGTGGATTTTTTTGCTTTTTGCCCCGACTCCGCACAGCTCTGCCAAAATTTCTTTTAATGGTATGCAGGATTCAAACTGTTCGCGGCAGGGCACAGGTTCTGTTCTGTCGGCAAGTTCTTTGACACGGTATAACACTCCCACGGTCAGAGGTTTTTGGCAGACCGGGCACAATCCGCTGCGGGCCTTGGTTTCTTCAGGGGTCAGGCAGACGCCGCAGGCTCTGTGGCCGTCGGCAAAATATTTGCCTTCTTCGGGGTAAAATTCCACGGTTCCGTAAAAAAGGTCGTTTCTGCGTTTCAGGGCGTCAAAAAGCGTTTGATAATCGGGCATGTCATGGAAAATGTTTGCTTCGCGCCCGAGATTTTCCCCTGAATGGGCATCGGAATTGGAAATCAGCACAAAGCGGTCAAGGCAGGACAGCAGTCTGTTCATGGGCGGGTCGGAAGAAAGACCCGTTTCAAGGGCAAAAAGTTCGGGAGTCAAATCTTCAAAACATTCTTCCAAACTGTCAAAGCCGGATTTTGAGCCGAAAACGGAAAACCACGGGGTCCAGATATGAGCGGGGATAAGGTATGAATTGTTTTCCCGCAAAACCATGTCAAAAAGGTGCTTGGCGTCGAGGCCGAGCATGGGACGGCCGTCAGCAGCGAGGTTTCCGGTTTCGGCAAGTTTGGCGTTGAATTTTTTTGCCGTTTCAAAATCGGGAAAATAGACCAGCTGGTGATTTTTTCTTACGGTGCCGTTTTTTTTGTATATGCAGCTTATTTCGCCCTGCAGCACGAATTGGGGCTGAAGGGGAACTTTGCCAAGCTTTAGGGAGCATTCCCTGAAAATGTCTTCTTCGGTAAGGGGATTTTTCAGGCTGTAAAACCCCGTATTGTTATTATACACAAGTTCGTTTTCCAGCTCTTTGAGCCATGCGGGGTGGGTGCAGTCGCCCGTGCCGATAAGGTGTATGCCCTTGACTGCGGCATGGGAGGCAAGGTTTCTGACTGTCAGATTCTTGGAGGTGGCTCTTGAAAAGCGGGAATGTATATGTAGGTCTGCTCTAACCATATTAAATCCATTAAATTAATTTGCATTAGTATAAAGAGGTCAGTATACTTTGACAATACTTTTTATGGCACTTTGTGAAAAATATAGGTGCTTTTGGGGATTTATGGATTTTTATCAGCCTGAAGGAAGTTATCGTTTCAGTTCGGATGCCGTATGTGCTGCCCGTTTTGCGTGTTCGCTCATCACGGCTGAAATGGAAAAAAAATCTGTCCGGAAAAAATATCTGATCATGGACATTGGCTGCGGCTGCGGTGTCATCGGCATATTGGTTCTGCAGTTCTTTAAGGAATTGTATCCCAGTCTGTATCCGTATCTGCAGGTTATAGGCGTGGAAAAAGAAGAAGCCCTTTATCAGGCCGCCAAATACAATGCCAAAATTTTCGGGCATGAAAAAAATTATTTTGCTTTTCAAACGGATATCGCAAGAGCCGAAAGCGTGGGGCTTGTGCAGAAATTTGCCCTTGAAACGGTTTTGCTGGACAGATTGCCGGAAATGCTGGCAAAAGACGGCGGAGAACTGAAAAATCCGCGCATGTTTGACATGGTCATTACCAATCCTCCGTGGTACAGGGCCGAAAGCAAGCTGCACAGCGTTTCAGCCCTGCGCAATACGGCGCTTTTCGGCAGTGAAGATGTTTTGCAGACGTTTTTTTCTTTCGGAGAAAAATTTTTAAAGAAAAATTCGTCATTGCTGACTGTGGCAAAAACAGCCTGTTTTATGGAATTTTTGCAGGCTTTTCCCAAAAGCGTGCAGCCCGTTGCCATGCAGCCCGTGTATAAAACTATGCAGGATAAGGCTGTTTTTTTTGTTTTGCAGGGAAAATACCAGAGCAGGGCAGTTTTTGAAGTTACGGCGCCTGTGAGCCTGTAGGAGGATGTATGCAGGAAAATTTACGGAAAATAACGGCTGTTCCCCGTGTGCATGAAGAATTTTCGGCGCAGTGTCCTGCGGAGATTTCAGACAGTGCTGAAATTTTTGTGCTTGATCCCACTCAGCAGAGCGGAAAATCCTATGCCGTTCAGCCTCCTTTTGTATGGAACGCGGCCTATGCCCGCCAGTTTTTGGCTGATCTGCAGGCAAGCACGGGCGAACTTGCAAAGGACAGCAAAAATACAGTGCTGGACATGCTCAGTTATCAATATTCCCCTGCGCCGCAGATGGACAGTGCAGAACAGGCGGCTTTGGCCCGCTTTGCGGGAAAAAGCATTGTCAAAAGCGCACGGGATGAGGCTTGGGAGCTTGGCCAGCGCATGCTTCTTATTGCGTATCACAATGAAAATCTGTATTTGGAGCTTGGCAGGGTCAATGAAAAATTTTCTGTCCAGCAGGCAAAGCTTAAAACCTTGCTTGACGAAAACGAGCATGTTGCGCAGGCCTCTTACGGGGCGGACGACATGCTCATACACTGGAAACAGCTTTTGCCTGCTTTTGTGCTGTTTTGTCAGGATGCTGATGCTTTTTGGGTTACGGACAAAACCATGGCGGATGACATAGCCTCACTTGGTGCGTTTATGGGACAAAAGGGCGCATGCAGGCAGTATGTTCTGACCAAGGAACAAATTCGTGAATATCTGCCGAACAGTTTTAAACCTTTCTGTGATAAAGAACAGTATCTTTTTTTGCTTGAATATGCGGCGGATAAAGGAGAAACGGAAAAATAATGGAACAACAATGCTTAGAAACGGCCCTGCTCACGGAATTTATTGAAGAACAGTGCAAAGGAGCACCCAAGGGCATAATTTTTGACTGTGACGGCGTGCTCATAGATTCCTGCGAAGCCAATATGCTTTTTTACAATACGGTAAGAAGAAAGCTCGGTCTGCCCGATCTTACGCCGGAACAGCGCGAATACTGCCAGATGAGCACTGCCGCACAGGCTTTGGAATATATTACGCCCATGCCCCTGCGTTCCGCCATGGCGGAAGTTGTGCGCGGCATGTCCTATGCCCGTGACATTGAGCCCATGATTCAGGCGTCCGAACATGTGGTGGCCATGCTCAGGGCTTTGAAAGGAAAATTTCATCTCGGCGTGCACACCAACAGGACAGGCCCCCTTGATTATATGTTCAGCCGATTGGAAATGAACGGCTTTTTTGATCCTGTGATGACAGTTATGTACTGCGAGCCGAAGCCTTCGCCCGACGGAGCACTGAAAATTCTTTCCATGTGGAATGCAAAGCCCCATGAAGTTTTGTTTGTGGGCGACAGCCTTATGGACATGAAGGCGGCAAAGGCAGCGGAAATTCCGTTTCTTTCCTACCGCAATGACAAAATCATGGAAAAAGGAACCTGCTGTGATTTTTCTCATTTGGAGAAAGCTTTGCTGACCCTGAAACAGGAAAATGAACCGTGTGATTTAAAATAACTTTTTTCTTTACAATTGCCGAAAAATCCTGTAAAGGTGACTGGATTTTAGTTGTCGAACAGCTCAGAACGCCCGAGGATGGCCGAGTGCGTTTTGGCTGTAAAGGGAGGAACCTTGACACCTGATGATTTGGAATTCTTTAAAAAACTGCTGGATCAAATGCTTGTGGAAGCCCAGCAGAACGGCGATTCAACTCTTGAAGATCTGACCGACAGTCCCAGCAGCTATGCCGATCCCACGGACAGGGCATCTGTGGAGTCTGACCGTTCGTTTACTCTGCGCATCCGTGACAGGGAACGCCGTCTTATCCATAAAATATATGAAGCTCAGCAGCGCATTGAAAGCGGTACGTACGGTATCTGCGAAGAATGCGGTGAAGAAATCGGCATTGCCCGTCTGAAAGCCCGTCCGGTAACAACCCTGTGCGTGGACTGCAAGGCCCGTCAGGAAGAAGGCGAAGATATTCAGGGAAGCTGATTGTTTTTAGATATATTGCCCTTTTATTTCGGTAAAAGGGCAATTTTTTTTATGAGGCAAGCATGGACGCACATCTTTTCCGCCGTTTCTGCGATGATGTTCTGCCTGCCCTTATCGGGTGCAGAATAGAAAAAATTTATCGGACAGCCGAAGGGACTGTTACGTTTTCCCTGTACGGGCTCGGCAAAATATGGCAGCGCAGCGGCTTGCCTTCCTATGATTTTTCCGCACAAAAATATTATCTTACGTATAAGGAAGGCAGGGACGCTTTTCTTTTTCTCAGCCACGGCAGGGTTTCGGCTTCCGGCGAGCCGCCTGCATTCATTATGCGCCTGCGCAAATATCTGGCAGGCCGTCACATAAAAAGTGCTTATGCGGATTGGATTCGCCGCAAAATTATTCTGGAAGTGCAGGATGTTTGGCTGAGCCTTGACCTGCGCGGCGGTCTTGATCTGCATTTTGCCTGCCCCGAAGGAGCAATTTTTTCTCCGAAAAACGCTGAAAATCAATCGGCGGGGATTTTGCCCGAAAACAGGGCGGATACAGAAGGAACAGGACTGAATGCAGCTTTTGGGGAAAGTCTGCAGGATTGTGAAACCGAAAATACGGCCGAACGCGTGTATCTGGATTTTGAAGATTCCTACCGTATGGAACCAGCCTTGTCAGACAAAGATTTTTCCTCTTATTGGCCTGATTTTTCTGAACTTTCTTCTCTTTCGCCGAACAGTGCGCAAAACAGTGCCGATGTGTGGAAAAAATATCCCGTGCTGACGCCGCTTCTGCGCAAAACCCTGCCTTATCTCTGCGCTGAGGAACAGGCGTCCCTGTATGCCGATCTGCAGTTCGGAGGCGGTGACGTGTTTGTGTATACGCAGAACGGCAGGGCTTTGAAAATCAACCAGTCGGTTGAAAACAATCCGCTCGCTTTTGCGCAGAGCAATGATAAATTTTTTGTCAGCGCGTGGAAAATACCGCAGGAGCTTTTGCGGTCCATGGGCTATGACCGCAATACGCGGGAACTTGTTTTTGAAAATGCCGTGGACGCCCTGCTTTTTGTGGGCGATATGGTTTTGGCGAAACTGCAGAAGCAGAATGCCGGCCAAAACATAAAGCAGCTGCAGTCACAGCTGAAACGCCTGACCCGTCTGTCTCTCAAGCTGGAGGAGGAAGAAACACGGCTCACCCGTCTTTTTTCCATGAAAGAGGATGCCCTTTTGCTGCAGGCCAATTTATACAGTTTCAAGCCCGAAGAGCGGCATGGGGAAGCAAGGGTTTTTGATTATGAGGGAAAAGAACGCGTAATTCAGCTGGATAAAGCAAAAACCGTGCGCGAAAACATGGAAAATTATTTTCATGCGGCGGACAGGGGCAAGAGAGGCCTTGAATATTTGGAGCGGCGCAGGCAGGAATTGGAATTTGAAAAGCAAAATCTGCTGAACAGAATGTGGGAAGAAGACGCAGGCGCAGGCATAAAAGAACCCAAACAAAAGCCCGTGAAAAAGCAGGAAACGGATTACGGTCTTTTGGGCAAAATGAAAAATGTCAACAACAAGGCGAAATTTGCCAGACAGGAACCCGCCAAAAAGGAAAATGCCAAAATATTGAGCAAATACCCGAAGGAAGTTCAGATTTTCCGCAGTTCCGACGGTTTTATGATTTTGCGCGGGCGCGACACCAAGGGCAACGGCCTTGCGCTTAAAATGGCGTCATCTTATGATGTTTGGGTGCATATCGCAGAGGGGACGTCCGCCCATGTTATTATCAAGCGCGACCATGCCAAGCAGGAAATTCCTCCGCAGACCATGCAGGAGGCAGGGGCGCTTGCTTTGCTGAAAAGCCGCGCCAAAACAGAGGACAGCGGCCTTGTGCAGTTCAGTTATGCCAAATACATACGCCCCATGAAAAATGCCGGACAGGGCATGGTGCATGTGGATAAAAGCGAAGGCACGTATCAGGTGAAAATCCGTCCTGAGTATGAGGAAATTTTAAAAATATAGCCGGCGGGCTGTTTGTTTTTTGCTGCCGCGCGTTTCGGAACGGAAAAAAATATTTAATCCGCAGGGCAAAAGCTGTCCGCAAGAATCACAGATGCAAAAAGCACGGAATGTTCCGTGCTTTTTGCATGGAAAATATGTTGGCTGCGTCAATTGGCCGTGCGGCGGTTTCAGCTGAAAATTTCCGTCATTTGTTCGGCCATTCTTTTGCCGTACAGGCAAAAAAGTTCCGTGTAGGCGCCGAGGCTGTCTGAAATGGCAACAGGGCCGAGGTGGATGACGGGCATGCCTTTTGCCTGACCGCTTGAATAGACCATCATGCCGTCAACCATAAGGTGGGTTAAAATGCATTGTATGGCAAGGTCGGCTCCTCCGTGCACAAAGGCTGCCGTGGCATAAGCTCCGCCAAGCTTTCCTGCCACGTTCAGTTTGACAGGTTCTGTTTCAAGCCATGCTTTCATTGCTGCGGATAAGGAGCCGTTATATGTTGGAGAACCGAAAATTACGGCTTTGCTTTCTTTGACAAAATCTTGGTCAATGTTGCTGATTGAAAATGCCTTGGCTTCCACGCCTTCTGTTTCCTGCGCCCCTTTGACAATGCATTCGGCCATTTTTGCGGTGTTTCCCGTTTTGGAATCATAAATTACGGACAGTTTCATAGTTTTTTCCTTTTGACAGTAAATTTTGTATCAAGTATATTTTTCATACTTGATATAATTATAGCAAAAAAAGGCGCTTGTGCAAGAACGCAGTTTTTTGTTACAAGGTATACTTTTTTATACGCGGGTGAATGTATGGATTTCAAGTTTGAAGAAACGGCTGGCGGAAAAAAATCTGAAGCTGCGGGGCAAAGTGAAATGATTTGTCCGCTGCGTCTGGTAATGGACATAATCGGAGGAAAGTGGAAGCTGAATATTCTGTGCCTGCTGAAAGACGGCAGGCCGCTGCGCTATAACCAAATAAAAAAAGGCGTCATGGGAATTACCAATGTTATGCTTGCCAACAGCCTGAAAAGTTTTGAAGAATACGGCATTGTGCACAGGGAGCAGTATAACGAAGTTCCCGTTCGGGTGGAATATTGCCTGACCCCAAAAGGTTTGGAACTCATAGAGGCGCTGCGCCTTTTGGAGAGGTTCGGTTCGGGGTATATAAGCCAGTCCGGCCGTTATGAAAGTTACTGCAGGGCTTGTCTGTATTTTGAAGGCGGGCAGAACAAGCCGGAAACGGCAAAACTGCATTCTGCAGAACAGAAAACCTGCCGCTGACAAAAAAAAGAGAAAACAACTGTTTTCTCTTTTTGAATATCTTGCTGTTTTATTGAAAGATTTACTGAACTGTGGGCATGGGCGCTGTTTCGGACATTTCGGAATTGGCGAACAAAAAGCCCATGTTGAGCAGAATCAGCAGCCTGTCGTCCAGCTTGCCGACTCCTTCGATATATTCGGCACCGACGCCTGCAACAACCGGCGGCGCATTTTCAACGGTATTTGACGGTATGCGCAGCACTTCGGAAACAGAATCCACCAAAAAGCCCACCAGCTGGTTTTCCCACATCATGACAATGATTCTGGTTTGGTCCGTCTGCTCGACTTCGGGCATGTGGAAGCGTTTTCTGAGGCCCACGACGGGAAGGACGCGGCCGCGCAGATTGATGACGCCTTCAATGAAATGCGGCGCATGGGGCACGGGCGTGATCTGCACAAGGCGGATAATTTCACTGACAATCAAAATATCAACGGCAAATTCTTCTTCTCCGAGCTTGAAAGTAACCAGCTGCAGAATTTTATTGTCTGCGTCATTGGTTCCAATCGGACTGAGACTGCTTGCATGTACTTGGCTCATAAATATCCCCTTTGAAGAAATTGCATAATTCAAGCTAACCAATACATCGGCAAATTGCCGCAAAAGTATAGAGAGGTTTTGAAAATTTAATTTTTGATTTCCGTCAGTGTATCAGAAACAGGCTGTGCGTCAAGGTTTTTGCATTTTTGTGCTTGGGTGCGCAAAATTAAATAAAATGAATGAGATTTTCGATAATGGGTTCGCGTCCGAGAATGTCGCGGAAAAATCTGCGCAGGGCAAGACGCACCATTTCGGGCAGTTTTTCGGGATTTTTGCCGTCAAGCTGTTCAATCTGCTCCAAAATAAGGCATTGGGCTTCCTGCAGATAATGGTTGAACTGCTGTTCGAATACAAAGCCGTGGGAAGTAACGTGCGGCCCCGTCAGCACTGTGCCAGTTTCCCTGTCAATGACAAGGGATACGATGACAATGCCTTCATGGGAAAGCACGCGGCGTTCTTTCAGGACAATGCGGCCCACATCGCCCACGCCTTTGCCGTCCACCAGCACAAATTCTATGGGATTGCTGCTTTCCAGCTCAAAGGTGCCGTTGTCGTAAAAAACAATGGGCTGGCCGTCTTCCAGAAGGTGACAGCGTTCAACCCCGAGACTTTTGGCAAGTTTTGCGTGCTGGGCAAGGTGGCGGTATTCGCCGTGCAGGGGAATAAAATGTTCGGGTTTGGCAAGTTCCAGAATTTTTTGCAGTTCTTCGTAGCAGGCATGCCCCGTGGCGTGAATCACGAATCTGTCGTCATGGTAGACAGTGGCGCCCTGCTTGTACATTTGGTTGATCATGCGCGATACGGCACGGGCGTTTCCGGGGATTGTGCGCGAGGACATAATGACCGTGTCCCCTTCCTGCAGGGCAAGACGCTTGTGTTCGCCTGAGGATATGCGCGTCAGGGCGGAAAGCGCTTCGCCCTGTGTTCCCGTGGCAAGCACGACGGTGTTTTCCCTGCGCAGTTCCGTAATGGTTTCATCTGTTTCAGGATAGTACTGCACGGTTTCCAGAAGGCCGAGCTCTTTGGCAATGCCTATATTGGTGGCAAGGCTTCGGCCGCTTATGATCACATGGCGCTTATGTTTTTCGGCAAGTTCGAATACCGTGCGTATGCGCTGGATATGGCTTGCAAAAAGCGCTATGACTATGCGTCCTTCGGTTTGGCTGAAAATTTGGTCAAGACCGTCCTTTACCATGCTTTCGGAAGCGGAATGGTTTCTGTTTTCGATATTGGTGGAATCGGAAAGCAAAAGCTTTATGCCGTCCCTTGCAAAATCTTTCAGGTCTGCCTGCAGGGCGCAGCTGCTTTCAAGAGGGTATTCGTGGGAATTGTTGTCCAGCTTGAAATCGCCCGTGTAGACAATTTTGCCGATGGGGCTTTCAATGAAATAGGCATAGCCTCCCGGAATGGAATGGCAGACGGGAATGGCCTGAAAGGTAAGCGGGCCGAGCTTTACGGTGTCGTAGGTTTCCACCAGAATGAGGTTGGCCCTGTCAATAAGGCCCCGTTCGGTGAGCTTGTGCCTGACAAGGGCAAGGGTAAAGGCGGAGCCGTAAATATTGATGTTGCGGACAATGCGCAGAAGCCAAGGCAGTGCGCCTATATGGTCTTCGTGGCCGTGGGTCAGCACCACGCCGAGAAAATTTTCTTTGTCCTGCAGAAGGGAATCGAAAGAGGGAATGACGGCATCAATGCCGTAATGGCTGTCATCGGGAAACATAAGGCCGCAGTCCATAAGAAAAGTGCCCTCGCTGCATTCCCATTTCTGGCAGTTCAGGCCGATTTCCCCAAGTCCTCCGAGGGGGCTTATGCGTAAAAATTCTTTGCCCATAGTTTTCCTTGCTTTTGTATAACCTGTTTTTGCCAAAAAGACAAACCTTTTTGCCTGTCCGTCCGCATAACTTTTTTGAACAGGCCGTTCGGGACAGGGGGCAGTTCCTGTCATGCTGTGCGGTGAGCGTTTTTTTTTGGGGGGGGGCGGGCTGCCGGCTTTTTTTGAGGGAGTCAGCAAAAAAAAAATGCCCGCAAAAACTGAAAAATATTGCTTTTTTTATTCTTGCCATAGTGTGCAATATATGTTAAAAAAAATAAAATTAATTAGGGTTGATAGTGAGTTTTTTCATGCTTAAACAAAAAAAAGAAGTTTTTTTTCTCTTTCTTGATGCCGTAAAGAACCTTAATCTTGCGACAAAAATCACGCTGCTGCGCATTGTCGTCATTCTGCCGATTTTAATGCTTCTTTCTTTGGGGACAAAGCTTGCCTGTTTCATCGCCTGTCTGCTTTTTGTCGTTGCTGCCCTCAGTGATTTTGTGGACGGATATATTGCCAGAAACTACGGTCAGGTCACCACGCTGGGGAAATTTCTCGACCCCCTTGCCGACAAGCTGCTGATCTGCACGATTTTGGTGGAACTGACTTCTCTCGGCTGGATTCCCGCATGGACTGTCCATGTGGTGGTTATCCGCGAACTTGCCGTTACGGGGCTTCGTGCCGTTGCCGCCGATCACGGCGTTGTGCTTGCCGCCGATACATACGGAAAATGGAAAACAACGTTCCAGATTTTGGCGCTTATTCCGCTTATGCTCCATTTTTCCTATCTTGGCATAAGCCTGCATCAGCTTGGAATGGTTTTGCTGTATGTTGCCGTATTCTTTACGGTTTTGTCAGGATATAATTATTTTTACACCTTTTGTGTGGATACACACGACAAAGAACTGTAATCCGGAAAAAGCGAGCTGCCCATGCTGAAAAATGTTTCCCTTTCTTTTTTTTGGCGAACCCTGTTTTTGTGTTTTGCTCTTCTTTTGAACGTGACGCTCGGTTATCGTCTGCTTTTCAGTGATCAAAGCGTTTTTTCGTGGCAGGGCGTGCAGCAGCATTATGCGGATATGCAGAAAGAGCTTGACGATATTCAGAAAAAACAGGCAAAGCTCAGTGAGGAAATCCGTCTTTTGCAGGGCAGCAGCGATTATATTGAACGGGCTGTGCGCGAACGGCTCAATTATGTGCGCGAAAATGAAATTTTGTATGTTTTTGAAAAAAAACAGCAGGTTCATTCCATTTGGACCGAAACGGAAGAAGATTTGCGGGCTGAATAATTTTGTGTTAGCATTATGGCGGTTTTGAGAAAAGAAAAAGGTATGGATATGGCTGCAAATGATAAAACAGTAAAATATGCTAAACTGGAATGGTACAGGGAAGTTCTTTCCCTTGAACCCAATTCAAAGCTGTTTTTGGCCCATGCGCGCTTGCTGGCTGAACTCGGTTCCGAAGAAAACAATGCGGAACTGATTAACGAAGCGTTTGCCGTGCTCAGACGCGGACTTGACATTCATCCCGATTACATGGAGGCCCGCCTTTTTCTTATCGAACTTTTGAATATGTGCGGCTGCAGGGCCCAGTGCGGTGCCGAGGTGGCACGGCTTGCCTCACTGTTTTTGAGTTATCCGGATTTTTGGGATGCTTGGCGCGAGTATGCCGTTACCGAAAAGGAAAGTTCGGATTTTACCGTTGCACTCGGCTTTATGAGCGCCATTATGCGCAATAAGTCTTTGAGCATTGTACAGGTTCTGGAAGCAGGCCTCAATGCCCTTAAAACTTCTTCATCTCCTCTTTTTTCCGAAGAAACGCTGAAAATTGCAAAAGATGCGGAACAAAGCGGTTTGGGGGCTCTTTCTGCGGAAGGGGTCAGCCGCATTGAAAAATGCATGCGCAGCGTAACGGCCGAAAGCGGGGAAAAAGCCCCGGAAACAGATGCTGATCAGGCTGTTTCCGCACCGGAAGCGGCGGGGCATTCTGCCGAAGAAGAAAACGAATCCTTTTTTGATAATGAAGATATCTGCACGCCTCTGCAGGAAGAAACAGCGGAAACGGAACCGAGTGCTGAAATGGCGGCGGCTTTCGGTGCAGAAAGGGGGGACAGCGAAGAGCCTGTTTCTGAAAGTTCCCGGCCCGAACAGCCCGATGCCGATCTTGCGGATGTTTTTCCCAAATCCCATCTTGAAAATTACGCCAATTTTGCCGAACAGCAGAAATATCTGCAGGAGAAAACAAAAAGCACCAAAGAAACGCTGGCAGAACTCATCAAAGATGCCAATATTACCGTGGAACCCATGGAAAATTCTCCGTTCCGCACCAGAAGCATGGCGGATCTTTTGGCAGAACAGGGCGATTATCGGGGTGCTTTGGACATTTACAAAGAGCTGCTCCAAAAAGGACACGGCAACAGGGAAGAACTGGAAGAACGCATTGCTGACATAAAAATGCTTGCGCCTGAACTTGCCGTGGAAATTGACAAGTCAAAACTGCTTGCCATTGACGATATGGTGGATACCTCATTCGGACTGATGGCAAAAAATGCCTCTCCTTCTGACGGTGCGGACAGTGAAAGCTCCGATTTTACAGAATCAGCGGCCCCCGCAGAACATGCCGAAGACGGGCCGCATTCCGAAGCAAAGCCTGAAATCGGGGGCGGTGCGGATGTTTTTGACGGGGAAAACGGGCTTGGCGGTGAAATAACTGCCGAAAATCCTGCCAGTAAGGAAGCAGAACATTCAGAGGAGCCTGCTGTCAGGGAAAACGAAATTCCGGACCTTTTCGGCACGGGCGGGAAGAATGGTTCCGATGCCGGACAAGGCGCATTGTCTTTGGACATGGATACGGATGAACCTGTTTTTTCCGCTGACAATGCGGGACAGCTTTCCGCAGCAGAAACGGACGGCAAAACAAGCAGCGGTGATTTGACGGCAGATGCGGATTTATTGATTGATACCGATACTCGGTCAGTACAGGAAAAACACCAAAACGGAGAAAATTATACAGAGCCTGTAAGCGCAAAATCCCATAATGATGTGGCAGATTTATTGACAAAACTTGCAGAGCGTTTAGAAATTCGTGCTAAGTAGGAGCTTCGATTGAAAAAATTTCATCTTCTTACCCTGTGTTTGGCTTTGGCGTGTTCAGCATGCGCAAATATTAAAGATTCTGATACGTATAAAGAGTCCAGACGCTTTTATTATAAACATATTAATAGGCCTGCGGTGGTGGATTTTGCCGATGTGGCGGATGTAACGCCTCTTGACGAGAAGCTGACCAAGTCTTTTGCCCTGCTTGACAAGGAGCTGACAAAGCTGCAGAGGGAAATGGACAGTATTTTGGAACTTTCCAATGTGCAGGCCATTGCGGGGCTGTTTACGCAGTTTCCGTGGATATCCCATATTTATGCCCTTGACCCTGCGGGAGAAATTATGGGGGCAATGCCGTCCTATGTTCCCGAATATGCAGATTTTTTATATGTAAACGACAAGGAAATCAAATCCCGCGAAGTTTATGCGGATGTGCGCGAAGTGCCGAACGGTTATGAAATCGTGCTTCTTCGTCCTTACATGACAAGCGGCGAAGTTCAGGGATTTTTGGCAGTGTCTTTTGATCCCAAATCTCTGCTTCCTTTTGCAGGCGATCCGTCAAATATTATTTTGCTGTCGGAAAACAGCATTTTTTGGACGGGCAATCATTTATACGAAGAAACTCCCTTTAATCTCGACTGGAGTCATGAGCTGAAAAATAAATCCTACGATACGGTGGAAAATGACCGTTTCAGGGGAGCTTGGCTTGCCCGTTATTACGGCGGAACCCGATTTGTATACGGCATAATGGAAGAAAAAGAACAGGAATAAAACATGCAGGCCTGGCAACAGGCTTTTTTATTGAGGTTAATTATGGCTGAAATCAGTGTCATCGAACATATTCATTCCATGCAGCTGAAATGGTCTCCCACGGCAACGGGACAGTTTACGTCCCTTCTGCATGATTTGATTTTGTCTGCAAAAATTATTTCCCGCAGCGTAACCAAGGCGGGCCTTGTTGATATTCTCGGCGGTACGGGCGATATCAATGTGCAGGGCGAGCAGGTGCAGAAACTGGATGAATTTGCCAACAGCGTCATGATATACAGAATGAAAAACTGCGGTGTCGTGTGCGCTTTGGGTTCCGAAGAGGAAGAAGAACTGATTGTTGTGGACAATAAAAAAGAGCGCGGAAATTATGTAATATTTTTTGATCCCTTGGACGGTTCTTCCAATATCGACGCCAATGTAAGCATAG
>CALUWZ010000011.1 GCA_944324625.1 uncultured Mailhella sp.
TGCCCATATCAAAACCCTGCGCCAAAAACTCGGGGACTGCGGAAACATGATAGAAACCATACGCGGCGTAGGCTACAAACTGGGCAAATAACCGTTCTGCCTGTTTTGAATTTGACTTTATTTACGGGGCAGCGCCTTGAAATTACATGCAAAAATTCATAAAACCATGCTGTGCCTGATAGCGGGCGCCCTGCTTATCAGCTACGGCACGTTTACGTATCTTATTTACCGTCAGTCCGTAACCGTAAGCAGAAACGAAGTGCGTCAGGAAGCCCAGTACATTAAACGGCTTTTGGCAAGCACGGGAAAGAATAATCTGCAGGCCATTGACACTGCGCTTTCCAATACCCGCATTACGCTGATTGATTTTCAGGGCAATGTGCTTTACGACACCAATACGGGCATTGAATTTGAAAATCATCTGCAGCGGCCCGAAGTGCAGCAAGTGCTCAGCGGCAAAATCGGGGAAGACATCAGAACGTCCGATACGCTCGGCATGAAAATGTTTTATTACGCCGAACTTGCGGACGGCAAAATTCTGCGCATAGCCAAAAAGTTTCATACCGTGTGGGTGACAGCCCTGCGCATTCTGCCCGTTATTCTTATTGTGGGCATTGTCATGCTTGCTCTTGCCACAGTGCTTGCCAAGATTCTGGTGGATAAAATTATTGGGCCCATTAACCGCATTGACCTTGAAAATCCCCTGAACTGCAAAAATTATGACGAAATCATGCCGCTTTTGGAAAGCATTGAGCGGCAGAACAGGGAAAAGGAAAAAGTCGATACCATGCGTAAGGAGTTTTCCGCCAATGTGTCCCATGAGCTGAAAACGCCGCTGACATCCATTTCAGGCTATGCGGAACTTATTAAAGACGGCATTGTGCAGAAACAGGACATTGAAAAATTTGCGGAGCGCATTTATAACGAAGCCCAGCGCCTTATTGCCCTTATCGGCAAAATCATGCTGCTTTCCCGTCTTGACGAGGAAAAAATAGACATACAGAAAGAAGAAGTGGGACTGCGCGATCTTTTTTCGGAAATTTGTCAGCGTCTTGCACCGCTTGCGCAAAAAAAGAACGTGCATATCGAACTTGAGGGCGCCAATCCGCATGTTAATGCCATTCGCTGCATATTGGACGAAATGCTCTACAATCTGTGCGAAAACGCCATAAAGTACAACAGGGAAAACGGTTCCGTGACAATCAGCCTGTCGGAACAAAACGGCCGCGCCGCAGTGCGTATTCAGGATACGGGCATGGGCATTGCCGAAGAAAATCTGGACAGGATTTTTGAACGCTTTTACCGTGCGGACAAAAGCCATAACGGGAAAATAGGCGGTTCGGGCCTTGGGCTGAGTATTGTCAAGCACGGAGCCATGCTTCACGGCATGCGCATACATGTGGAAAGTGAACTTGGCAAAGGCACGGTTTTTACTTTGGAATGCTGATTTTGGGGAAAATTGTTTTTTCCGCTGATTTTTCCGCCTATGGCTCTGATAAGGCCTGACTTTGTGAAATTTTTTTAAAATACGCAATTTCAGTATATTATATAAAAATTTTATTGAAAGGCACTGTAAAAAGATACAGTGTCTTTTCTTTTTTTTATGCTTTGTTCAAATTATAACTTGACAAGTCCGGGCTTTAATTTTATTTGTGTTTTAACTGGTACATCAATTTCAATATCTGATAAAATTGAAATAAAAACATCAACCCAAGGAGTTGCTATGAGCGCAGACATTATCATTGTAGTTGCATATTTTGCATTGGTCTTAGGCTGTGGTTTTATCGGCATGCTGTTCACCAAAAACAACGACGACTTTTTGGTTGCGGGCCGCACGCTTCCGCTGTGGGTTTATTTCCCCTGTCTTTCCACCGTGCTTATCGGCGGCGGCGCCACGTTCGGTGCAGTAACTTTAAGTTATAAGGAAGGCATTTCCGGCGCATGGATCACCATTATGTACGGCCTCGGCATCATGTGCATGGGCTTCATGCTTTCCAGCAGCATGGCCAAACTGCGTGTTTTCAGCATCAGTGAAATGCTTGAACTGCGTTACAACTCTCAGGCCCGCTATATCAGCGCCGTGATTTCAACGGGGTATACGTTTATGCTTTCCGTTGTGCAGGTTATTGCCATCGGCAGCGTTCTGCATGCGTTCCTTGACTGGGATCTGTCCCTTTCCATGGTTATAGGCGGCGGTATTTCCCTTACGTATACGCTCCTTGGCGGCATGCGCTCCATTGCCCTTACCGACCTTGTGCAGTTCTGCATCATGGTTATCGGCATTTTCCTGCTTATGGTTCCTGCAACCATTAATAAAGTCGGCGGCGTTGACATGCTGACAAGCCAAGTTCCCGTGAATTTCCTTGATCCTGTCGGCATAGGCTGGCATACCTTGTTTATGTATTTTCTGCTTATGTTCCTCGGCATTATGATTGGTCAGGATATTTGGCAGCGCGTGTTTACTGCCAAAACTCCCAAAGTTGCCGCAGCAGGAACCAAACTTGCGGGCGTGTTCTCCATTCTCTGGGGTGCGGCCATGGCTGTTTTCGGGCTCGGCGCCTATATTCTTCTTCCCGATATCGATCCTCAGCTTGCCCTCGGCAAACTTGTGGTATACCTCATGCCGGCAGGTCTGCAGGGTATTGTTATTGCCGCCCTTCTTTCCACGCTCATGTCTTCCTGCAGCGGCCAGACCCTTGCCACTTCTACGCTGATCATCAATGATATTCTCCGCTACCAATGCTGCTCCGAAGATGCCATTAAACGCCATATTTTCTGTACCCGTCTGACAACTTTCCTTGTGGGCATTGCCGCCATTGTCATGGCCCTTGTTATCGGCAGCGTGCTGGAGGCTCTTGATATTGCCTATGCCCTCTTGTCAGGCTGCGTATTTATGCCCGTTGTGTTCGGTTTCTTCTGGAAAAAGGCAACGGCCAAGGGTGCGTTTTATTCCATGCTGGTCAGCTTTGTTGTGATTGTTGTCTGTGTTGTGCTCTACGGCGCTTCTTCACCCGTAACCATTATGACCGGCATGCTGGTCAGCCTTGTGGTTCTTGTTGCCGCCAGCCTTGTCTGCAAGGATGTCAATGAAGAAAAGCTTGCAGAATGGGACAGAACGCTCAATCAGGCCGAAGAATAATATATGTTTATCCGTGCAATCCATAATCATTAACATATAATACATGAAGAAGGACAATACCATGAAAGTTACCAATTCTCTTGAAATTCCCCGTTTTTCAGGCATACGCAGCTTTATGCGCCTTCCCCTCGGCGACGAAACCAAAACCGATATTTCCTTGGTTGGCGTACCGTTTGACTCTGCGGTTTCATTCCGCCCCGGAACCCGTTTCGGCCCTGCCGCCCTGCGTGAGGCTTCCCTTATTCTGAAACCGTACTGCTCTGTGCTTGACACCAATATTTTTGAAAACCTGACCTTGGCAGACTACGGTGATTTCCCCACTGTTCCGGGTTATATTGAGGACAGCCTTGATCTTATTGAAAACAATCTCCGCCCCTTCCTTGCCAAAGGCAGCATTCCCATTGCCATGGGCGGCGACCACCTTATCACTCTGCCTCAGCTCCGCGCCGTGCATAAGGAACTCGGTCCTGTGGCACTGCTGCACTTTGACGCTCACAGCGACACTGTTCCGGAATATTTCGGCAAGCCTTACAACCATGGTTCACCTTTTTATCATGCCCTGAAAGAAGGTCTTATAATTCCTGAAAAATCCATTCAGATCGGCATACGCGGACCATTGTACGACAGAAATATTCTGAATTACCCCAAAGAAAAGGGCATGCGCATTGTCATGGGCGAAGAACTGCACAACAGAGGCATGGACGCCATTATCAAAGAAGCCGTTGAACGCATCGGCAATACGCCGACCTTCCTCACCTTTGACATAGATTTCCTTGACGCAGCGTACGCTCCCGGAACAGGCACCCCTGAAGTGGAAGGCTTCAGCACGCATCAGGCCCTGTATATGGTCAGACGCATTGCCAAGGAACTCAACATCGTGGCTATGGACTTGGTGGAAGTTCTTCCCGATAAGGACAACAGCGGCATTACGGCTCTTGCGGGCGTTTCCGTCATCCATGCCGTCATGGCTGCCATTTCTTACAGAAAACAGCATAATCTCAAATAACACTTTTCCAAAACCAAACCTGTTTTTAACGGAAAGCCCTGTCCAGTATGGGGCTTTCTGCATTAATGTTTGACTATTGCGTCCAACTATTTTATGAAGATAAGACATACTTGACAGGGAAAAATATGGAACAGAATGCCGAAAACAAAAATGCCGCCGGCAGGTCTTCACGGGAAGTGATTTATCAGTATCTGCTGGAACAAATGAAGCAGGGCTTTCTTTTGCCCGGCAGCGTGCTGAATTTAAGCGAAATCAGCAAAAAGCTGAATATCAGCAACACCCCTTTGCGGGACTCCCTCATCAAGCTTGAGGCTGAAGGCTTTGTGACCATATATCCCCGAAGCAAAGTAGTGGTCAATTCTCTGGAATTGGAAGATTTTCCTTTTTTGTACAGTACCATAGGCAATTTGGAATATATGCTCATTGCCACGGCTTTGGATAAGTATACGCCTGAAATTATTGCAGAACTGCGCAGTCTTGCCGAAAAAATGAAAGAAGCTGTCAAACACGGGGAATTGGTGCAGTATGACGGTCTGCATTATGCATTTCATGACATGTTTGTGCGGCTTAACCGCAATAAATTTGCCGAGCGCATTATTCTGCCCATAAAAAGCAGGCTGTGGGATTTTCCGCGCAGAAATTTCATTAAAGAATGGTTTGAAAACGCCAACAAAGAACATGACCTCATAGTGGACGCCATAGAAAAAAAAGATTTGCAGGCTCTTGAATATGCCATTAAAGATCTGCACTGGGATTTTGACTACAACAGGCCGTATATTGAAAAATGCTATCATCTGAAATAAAGGCAGAACGCTGTCTGCATGACAGGGAATTAAAAAGAAGGGACGCATGTCCCTTTTTTTGTGTCTGAATTTATTTCAGCAGGCGATTTTTATTCAGCGTTTTTTTCTTTGTGTGCAGTTTCCGCAGTCAGGGCTGCGTGCGCATGGCGGTAGGTATGCAAGTTTTTATGGCTTTTTTTATGTTTTTTTTGAGGCGCAGGGGCTTTGCTTTGACTTCAGACAGCGTTTTTTATTTTTGCGGCAGCAGCGCAATGCTGCCGATAACGCAGGAAAAGCAGCGGCAATTCTGTATGGCGCAGCATAATGCAAATGAAATGCTTGTCTGCATAACAGTATCTGTACCGTGAAGAATTGCTGTTTGTTTGAAGGCGTATTTTGCTGTGATAAAAAAAAAGGGAACTTGCGTTCCCTTTTTATATTCGGCAGTCAATGACCGAAAGACGATTAGTCTTGTTCTTCTTGTTTGCCGAGGCCTTTCAAGCCGTACATGGTGGTAGAACCGGAAGACCAGTACATGAGTTTTTCATCGGCAATAAGAGCAGAAAGAACGTCTTTAACTTTACGGGGGCTTGCGCCTTCGAAGAGGTTAAGGAAGTCATTGAAGTAGTATTTGGTTTTGCCGCCTTTTTTGCCTTCGAGGAAGTCAATAACTTTTTGTTTGTCTTCGCCGGTTACGGAAGCGTGGGCAGCAGCAGCGTGAGCGGCAGCACCTTCATAAGCGTGGAGAGCAGCGTCAGTGAATTTGAACTGAGTGCTTTGACGCCATGTGTAGTATGCAGGGTCACGGAAGTCATCGATGAGGTGGTGGGTAAATTCAAGGTCGCAGAGTTCGAAGAATTTTTCCCAGCCGATGCGTTCAGCCCATTCGCCGAGACGTTCGTATTTGCGTGCGTGCTGAGCGTATACGTCGATGATGTGTTTAATGGTTTTGGTAAGTGTGGGCCAGCGCGGAGTTTCGTTAGGAATGTAGTGAACTACAACCTTGGAGAACTTAGGCATGCTGATACGGTTGGAAACTTTGCCGCCGACCATGATAACTACGCCGTCGCCGCCCTGACCGTCAGAAATAGGAAGTGCGGGGCACATGGTGTAGCAGTTGCCGCAGTACATGCAGCGTTCGCTCTTGATGGCGATGGAGTTAACTTTCTGACCTTTGAATTCTTCTTTGGAAGGACGTACTGCAGCAACAGGGCAGGCAGCAACGGCAAGAGGAATTTCGCAGAGTTGGTCAACCCATTCGTGGTCGATCATAGGAGGTTTGCGGTGAATGCCTACGATACCGATATCGGAGCAGTGAACAGCGCCGCACATGTTGAGGCAGCAAGCCAAGGAAATACGTACAGGTGCAGGAAGACGCATGTTTTGGAAGTCGGCAAAAACTTCGTCCATAACGGCTTTAACAGGACCTGAAGCGTCGGTTGCGGGGGTATGGCAGTGTACCCAGCCTTGGGTGTGAACGATGTTGGTTACGCCTGCGCCTGTGCCGCCGATGGGGAATTTGAAAGAGCCTGCAGCATATTTGCGGGAAGCAAGGTCAGCTTTGAGCGCTTTTAAGGTTTCTTCATCGGTAACCATGAATTCTACGTTGTTACGGGTGGTGAAGCGGAGGTGACCGCCGCAGTATTTATCTGCGATTTCACAGGCTTCACGAATGTAAACGGTAGAAACGGTACGGGCAGCGCCGCAGCGGACGGTGTAAACTTTGTCGCCGCTTTCAGCAACGTGCATCAATACGCCGGGTTCAAGAATTTCGTGGTAAAGCCATTTGCCGAAGTTCTTTTTAATAACTTCAGGGAAGAAGTTATCGTATGGACGAGGGCCGATATCTGAGTTACGACCTTCCATAGGGTTCGCTGGATTATATCCGGAAGAAATGAAAGCCATGTTTGCTCTCCTCCTGAATTAACGTTGGTGTCTTTTGCGGTATGCAACAATGTCACGGTTCCAGCCGCCGGGCACTTCTTCTTCTTTGAAGAAGATGTAGGGGTTGGAGCGGGGTTCAACAACATGTTGTGGTACTGCGGGAATTTCGGTAACTTCGAGAAGTTTTTGGAATGAAAGACGTTTAATGGTTTCACCCACACGTTCACGGTTTTTACCTTCTTCCATCCACCAGTCCCAAATTTTTTCGATTACGCCTTTGATTTCATCAAAAGGTTCTTCGGCAGGAATGAATGGAACAAGCAGTGAGCCCATTTGAGCACCGTCAAGAATAGGAGCTTTAGCGCCGAGAAGAATGGAAGCGCCGCGTTCGTCACCGATGTGGAGAGCACGGGGCATGGTGTTGATACAGTGCATGCAGCGTACGCATTCTTTTGTATCAATGGAAAGTTTGGAACCGTCCCATTTCATGCATTGGCTTGGGCAGCGGTCGATAACTTCGGCTTGGAGGTCGAATTTGCCCCAGTCGCGGCCGGCGTGAGCGCCTGCGTTGGGTTTGAATTCTCCGCCGACATAAGCTTTAACAGCTTCTTGGTCGATTTTGATGTCGTCTTTCCATGTGCCGATAACGGAGAAGTCGGAACGGGCAATGGAAGCTACGCAGCCGTTGGGGCAGGCGTCGAATTTGAATTTAAATTTGTAAGGGAATGCAGGACGGTGCAATTCGTCTTGGTAGTCCATGGTCAATTGGTAGCAGGCCTGCTGTGAGTTGTAGCATGCATATTCGCAGCGGGATTGACCGAGACAGGATTCGGGGGTACGCAGGTTGGAGCCTGAACCGCCGAGGTCTGTGGGGTATTTTTCATCGTGGGTGAGTTCCCAGAAAATTTCTTCCAACTGAGGAGTTTGGGTACCCAAGAGAACGATGTCACCGGTTGCGCCGTGCAGGTTGGTAAGACCGGAGCCGCGCAGATCCCAAATATCACAGATGTGTCTCAAGAATTCGGTGTTGTAGTATTTGCCGGCAGGCTGGTTAACACGGATAGTGTGGAAGTGAGCTACGCCGGGGAATTGTTCAGGCTGGTCGCAGTAACGGCCGATAACGCCGCCGCCGTAACCGAAAACGCCAACGATACCGCCGTGTTTCCAGTGTGTTTCACCGTCTGTATAAGACAGTTCAAGAATACCGAGAAGGTCTTCGGGAGCATCAACAGGAATTTGATAGTCAAGACCTCTTGGGTTCTGTGCACGTTCAGCTGCAGCCTGTTTAATGTCAGACACGAAGCTTGGCCATGGGCCAGATTCGAGTTGATCTAACAGAGGGGTTGCATGTTTCGCCATTGCCATACCTCCAGATGGGTTAATGAATCTATCGGAACTATCCGATTTTGCTTCTAAAAATTACGAAAAAACTTTGCGGAAAAGAAAATACTTTTCTACAATACCTTAACGTACAAGTACAATATATTATTTTTGGCTTAATCTCAACCTTTTTAAAATTAATTTGTTAAAAAAACATAAGTTAAAAAAATAACAATTGGGATTACAGCTTGTTAGCCTGTTAAAAAAGATTAAAAAATCCGTATTTCAAAGGGATTTGCCTTGGCAAGCACGATATTGCGCAGGGGAATGAGGGCGGCATATTCTTCTTTGAGAAAATTTTTGGTGCCGAAAAGACAGCCCTGCCAGCTTGCGTCAAGAACGATTTTCTGCACGGAGGGCATGGCGGCAATGCTTTGTTTAATTGTTAAAAAAAGGGCATACGCCATGATGTCGCTGCCGAGGCCCGGACTGCGCGGGCCTGCCGCAAGATTTTTGTCAAATTCCTGTTCGGGCGCAACGCAAAGCCGTATGACGGGAATGCCGCGCTCCCATGCAAGGGCCAGAGCCGTTCCGATTGTCTTTATGCACATTTCGTTGCTCCACGGTGCATATTCGCCGCGGCGCATAAGGGACGCAAGGCCGGTTCCCTCAGGCACAAGGCAGGGATAATAGCGCAGGCAGGCAGGATTTTGCAGCAGGGCTTTTCGGGCGTCTTTCAGAAAAATTTCTTCGGTCTGCAGAGGCAGGCCTGCCATAAGCTGCATGCCGAGCAAAAAACCGCTGTCCTGTACAGTTCTGCAGGCGGTTTCGGCGGTTTCGGCATCATAGCCCCTTGCGCTTTTGGAAAGAACACTGCCGTCAAAACTTTGTATGCCGAGTTCGATGAGGTCAAAGCCAGCATTTTTGAGTTTTTCCAGCCGATTGGGATACAGGCTGTCGGGCCGCGTGGAGCAGCGTCCGAGCAGGGTTTTTCCGCATTGTTCCGCAAGTTTTCTGCAGTCTTTGAAAAAATCAAGGCAAAGGCGGAAATCGTCTTCGTTTACGGCGGTGAACGTGCCGCCGTAAAAGGCCATGTCAATCAGACCGCTTCGGCACTGTTCAAGAAAAATCGGAAAATCTTTTTTTGCCTGTGCCACGGCCGTGGCTGCATTCATTTTTCCCCTGCCCGTCTGGCTTTCCTGCGCGCAGAAAATGCACGTGTGCGGACAGCCCGCAAAGGGAATGAACAGGGGAAAAATTTTTCCCCGCGGCAGCTTGGGATTGACGGATTTTGTCAGGACGGTTTGGCAGGACATTTAAAACTCGTAAAATTTAACTGTATTTATAGAAAAAATAATGGTAATATGCTTTCTTGAGCTGTTAAAACAAATACCGATGTTTTAATAATGCATGCTGACTGCACAGGCAAAATTGCTGAGCCGAAGCATTTTGTTTTTTGGAGGCGGAAGGTTCTGTTTTCTGCCGAAAAAGCGCGCAGCCGCCAATGCCTGTTTTTCCTTGTCTGCGGCTGAGGAAGAAGTTTCCGCAGGTTTTATAAAAATGACTTGAAAAAAAATATTTTCAACAGTGCAAGCCTAAGTTTTTTGGAGGAAATATGCAAGAGAAAGATTGTTTGTTCTGCAAAATCATCCGCGGAGAAATTCCGAGCGCAAAAGTATACGAAGACGAGCATGTATATGCTTTTTTGGATATAGCACCCGGTTTTCCGGGGCACTGCCTTGTTGTTCCGAAAAATCACTGCCGCAATATTTTGGACATTGATCCCAAGGAAGCTGAACATGTGGTCAGGGCTGTGCAGAAAATAGCTCCTGCCGTGATAAAGGCGACCGGAGCCGAGGGGTTCAATGTCGTGCAGAATAATGAAGAAGCCGCAGGCCAGACCGTTTTTCATGTCCATTTTCACATTATTCCCCGCAAAAAAGGCGACGGTATGAATCTTTGGACGCCAAGCTCCTATGATTCCATGGAAAAAATGGCAGAGACCGCACAAAAAATTCAGGCTGAAATCCGCTAGTTTTTTTGCCGCTGCGCGCAGGCATTTAATTTTTTTTGCATATTGAAAAATTTAACTTGCAAAATAAGAATGTTATGCGTATTAAAAAAGGGCAATTCGGAGGTTTACATGAATAAAGCACTGACCAAAGCAGATATCGTTGAATCCATTTATGCTCAGACCGAAAAAAACAGAGCAGAAGTAAAAAATATTGTGGAAACGTTGCTTACGCTTATGAAACAGTCCATTAAAAAGGATCATGCTCTTTTGATCAGCGGTTTCGGCAAATTTGAAGCCTATGACAAAAAAGCCCGCAAAGGCCGCAATCCCCAGACCAACGCTTCCATTACCCTTCCTCCCCGTAAAGTTGTTGTTTTCCGTTTGTCACGCAAATTCCGTGCGGAACTCAACGGCGAAGAAGCATAAGAACTGCAGTCGACTGAATTTTGAAAGTGCGGGCATTCCGCACTTTTTTTTTATGCTTTTGCATTGTTGCGGATTAAAACCCGCTGACGCTGACGGAAATTTTTGCGGAACATTTTGCCGTTTTACAAAAAATGTTTTTTTTTGTATGCTGGAAAAAATGAGGACAGGTATGAATACATTATATACAGCTTTTAAAACAAAACATTTTATTTTTGCGGGTCCATGCGCTTTGGAAGAGTATTCCATGGCCCTTGACGTTGCGCATAAAGTCAGGGAAGTTTCGGAAAAATACCGGCTTGCGGCCGTGTTCAAAAGTTCCTTTGACAAGGCAAACCGCACTTCTGCCCAAGGGTTCAGAGGCCACGGCATGAAAAAAGGTTTGGAATGGCTTGCCAGAATCAAGGAAGAAACAGGCCTGCCCGTGGTGACGGACATTCACCTGCCCGAACAGGCGGCACCCGTGGCGGAAGTTGCCGATGTTCTGCAGATTCCCGCCTTTTTGTGCCGTCAGACGGATTTGCTGGAGGCTGCCGCCAAAACAGGAGCAATAGTTAATGTGAAAAAAGGCCAGTTTCTTGCGCCGTGGGATATGGAGCAGGTGAAAAACAAACTGCAGAGTTTCGGCAATGATCAGATTTTGCTGACGGAGCGGGGCGCAAGTTTCGGGTACAACAATTTGGTAGTGGATTTCCGTTCTCTGCCCATTATGCAGAACATGGGCGTGCCCGTGCTGTTTGACGCCACCCATTCCGTGCAGATTCCGGGCGGTCAGGGCACAAGCTCAGGCGGACGGCGTGAATTTATCGCAGGCCTTGCGCGGGCTGCTGCGGCCATGGGTGTAAACGGCGTATTTTTTGAAACGCACCCCAATCCCGACAAAGCGCTTTGCGACGGCCCCAATTCCCTGCCGCTTGCCAAGTTTGAGCAAATGGTCGGCGAACTGGTGCAGCTTTGGAATATTCCGAGTCAAATGTAACAGCATACGATTATGAAAAAAATAGAATTTCAGCATGCCGATATAAGCCGTCTGGACGCCGAAACCGTGGAAAGGGCCAAGAAAGTCAAGTTTCTTGTGCTCGATATCGACGGCGTGTGCACCAACGGTTTTTTATATATCAACAGTCAGGGCGAAACCGTCAAAACCTTTCACGTGCATGACGGCATAGGCATAAAAACAGCGTTTATGGCAGGCATAGGCGTGGGCATCATTACGGGCCGCAGGGACCCCTGCGTGGAAGCCCGCATGCGTCCCCTCGGCGTGGAAGAATATTACTGCGGTTTTTACAGCAAATTGGAGCCGCTTGAACTCATAGCCAAAAATCAGAACATCACGTTTGAGGAAATGGCATATTTGGGTGACGATATTATTGACCTTGACCCGCTGCTGCGCGTGGGCCTGCCCTGCGCCGTGGCAAACGCACGGGAAGAGGTCAAGGCCGCGGCGTCCCTTGTCACAAAAACGAAGGGCGGTGACGGCGCCGTGCGCGAACTTGTGGAAATTTTGCTTGCCTGTCAGGAAAAACAGCCTGCCCCGTATTACTGGATTCATTAATGACGGAAGAAAAGAAAAACAATATCAAGCAGATGAATGTCAAAGAAAAGAAGGATAAAAAAATCCATCCTTTTCTTTTTCTGCTTCTTCTGGCAGGGATTGGCTTCGGCATTTTTCGGTTTTGGCAGGAGTGGTTTGAAAAATCGCAGGCAAGGCGTTTGGAAGACATTGTTCAGTCCCAAGACATTGCCCAGCTTATAACGGGCGAGGGCTTCAATAAAAAAGCTTTTTCCGAAGAGCTGGAAAATCTGAAAAATGTTCACAGAAAAGAACGCGGCCTCAAGGAAAATCTGAAAGACGTCGTGCAGGCTTTTGCCGATATTCCTGATTTCGGGGATGACGACGTGGGGCTTGCCATGAAAGGCATACAGGTTTCCCAAGGCGAAAAGGGAACGGAGGAATGGCGCCTTTTTGCGGACTGGGCAACCATGCGCAGAAAAACAGGCGTTCTGCAGGTGGAAAATCCGCTCATGTGGCACAGGGTCGGTGAAGGCACAGTGCTTTTTGAAGGCGGAAAAAGCAAAACCATGCTTCTGCAGGACGATGCAGAAAAAATATCCATTAAATCCGATCACGGCATTGTGTATGACAACAATACCAAAGTGCTGCTGCAGGATAATGTCAGCGCCTCACAAAACGCCAACAGGGTGGAAGGCCCGTTTTTGAGCTATAACAGCACGGAACGCATAGCCGTATTTCCTGAAAAAGCAGATTTTCAGGGTGAAGGAATTTCAGGCAGTGCGGAAATTTTATCATGGAATATGCGCAGCAATAAGATTTATGGAACGGGCAATGTTGAAGTGGAATGGCTTCCGCAGGATTAAGCTTCTGCGGTCTGCGGACTGCACGGCGGATTAAGCCGTTCAAAAAATTAATAATGACCCGAAAACTGAGATTTGATTTTTAACCAAAGGATTTGCCGTAATGCAGAATGTTTTTGCAGCCCTTTTTAAGACAGCGCTGTTCCGCGGTGCATGTTTTGCGGTTTTGCTGTGCAGTTTTGCCGTATTTGCCGCATTGCCCGCACAGGCGGGCAAAATCGCCGGGGACTGCACGTATAACGGTATTCCGCTGTACGGCAAAGTGAAAATAGTGGACAGTTTTGCGGACATAAAAATAAAGCCCGCGGGCAGTTTTGCCGATATCAGGGTTAAAAAGGTGCGCGGCTTTGCAGATGCGTGCGGAGAGTGGGAGATTGTGGACAGTTTTCCTGATTTTACCGTAGAATTTGTGAACGCATTTCCTGATATCACCGTAAAATTTACGGACAGTTTTCCGGGGCTTGAATAAATCCTGTTCGGTCGGCAAACCGTCAGGCTGAGAGAATAAACAACAGAGTGAAAAAATGAAAAAAATACCGGTACTCTTTATGATGTTGGGCGTGTTTTTCTGCACGCAGGCGCTGGCTGCCGATCCCTTTGCGGGAAAAAACGATTTGCCCGTAAAAATTAATGCCGATGACATGGAATACGATATAAACCGCAGTCAGGTGACCTTTACGGGCAATGTGGTGGTCGTGCGCGGGGATTTCCGCATGACGGCGCCGAAAATGACCATATTTTTGAAGCAGACAGGTCAAAAAACACAGGTGGATGTGCCCCATGAAAATATTCCGCTGACAGGAAAGGCGGAAAAAAATACCCAAAGCGTGGCTGCGCAGAACAAAATAGAAAAAATCGAAGCTTACGGCGGCGTGCGTTTTAAATTTGAAACCCAGTCGGGCAAATCCGAGACAGCCACGTATAATGCCGCAAAAGGGGTTTTGACCATGAAGGGCAATCCCGAAGTGCAGGACGGCAGCAACTCCATTAAGGGTGATACCATTTTATATTATTTGTATGAACGCCGCAGTGAAGTGGTGGGTTCAGGCAAAAAACGGGTAGAGGCAATTTTTGAACCGAACAAGTAAAATCGGTGATAAAAAATTACTCCATGCAGGAAAAACTATGAAAGCAACACTTACAGGCGAACATTTGGCAAAAACCTATGGTGCGCGCCAAGTTGTCCGCGACGTAAACATTCAGATAGAACAGGGCGAGATTGTAGGGCTTCTGGGACCGAACGGCGCGGGGAAAACAACGTCTTTTTACATGCTTACGGGCATTATCAAAGCCACGCGGGGCAGAATTTTATATAACGGCGAAGATATAACTTCTTGGGCTTTGTATAAGCGCGCGCGGGTGGGCATAAGCTATCTTCCGCAGGAAAGTTCCGTATTTAAGAGCCTGACCGTGAAAGAAAATATAAAAATCGTCATGGAATACACCAATCTTTCCAAAAAAGCGCAGGAAGAAAAAATTTACAGCCTTTTGGACGAGTTCGGCCTGACCCGGCTGGAAAAATCCCATGCTTCCTATCTGTCGGGCGGTGAGCGCAGACGTCTTGAAATTGCCCGCTGTCTTGTGCATGACCCGTCCTTCATTTTGCTTGACGAACCCTTTGCGGGCATTGACCCCCTTGCGGTCGGCGATATTCAGGATTTGATACGCCGCCTGAAAGAACGCGGCATAGGCGTTTTGATTTCTGACCATAACGTGCGTGAAACCCTGTCTATCTGCGACAGGGCCTCCATTATGCATGACGGCATTCTGCTGCTTTCAGGCACGCCGGAAGAACTTGTCAACAACGAAAAAGCCCGTGAAATTTATTTGGGCGATAATTTCTATATGCAATAGCAAACAGAATTTTGCATACTATGGCAAAAAAACTTGTTTTTATTGTTTTGGGAGTAATTATGATAGGTTTGCTGAAGAATTTGCTCATGCCTGTTTTGCCTGCCTTTGCCAAAACAGTGACGGCGGACGAGGCTGTGCAGATGATGAAGGACAATAAGGAGCTGTTTGTGCTTGATGTGCGCACGGAAAAGGAATATGCCGAAAAACATTATCCGCAGGCCGTGCTTATTCCTGTTTCGGAGCTGCAGGGGCGCATGCACGAAATTCCCGAAAACAAAGACGTGCTGATTTACTGCCACAGCGGAAACAGGGCTCGGGCCGCGGTGAGGCTGTTTGAAGAAAAGCCGAACCGAACCGTATATGTTTTGGACGGCTTTCCGAAATTTTGATTGCCGCCTGTGCTGTCGGTTCCATGCCGTTTTTTCGGAACCGACGCTCGCATGAAAAATTATAAAAAAAAAGGAACATTGCGTTCCTTTTTTTATTGTGCAAATACGCGGCAGATTATGTTCTGCGCATGAGGGGCATTTTAAACGGTGAGATTGAAGCCCGTGTTCATAAGGGAAGTCAGTGTGCCGTCGCCGTTCATGGCAAGGGCGGAACTGTTTCCGAGCATGAAAGCCGATGTGTAGGAAAGCAGATTGGCTTTTTCCACAGCGTCTTTTAAGTCGGTTCCGCTCATTTTTCTGGCTTCTTCCACTTGGTTCAGGGTTTGGATTTTGGTGTATGTATTGACAAGGTCAGGATTTTCTTTGAAAAACTGTTCGATTTTTGCCTTGTCCTTATGATTGGAAGAAACCTTGATTTCGCCGTTTTCGTCAAGGCTCAGGCGAAAATCCGCATCTTCCGCAACGCCCGCGTCTGCCAGTCCTTTTTTTACTGTTTCCTGAAATTCCGCAGAAAGACTGTCCCGCGCCGCAAGCAGGGAAGAATAGGTTATTTTGCCCTGCATGCCGAGTTCCTCGGCAATCTGGTCCACCAAGAGGGCAAGTTCCGCATTGTCTTTGGCAGGATAGGTTTTTTCCTCGTTCTCCTGCGTTTCCTGCAGGTCTTGGCTTTGCTGTGTTTGGGCAAGGGATGCCAAGTGGCGGGTCAGGATATTTTGGGAATCTGGATCTTCCGCACTTTCCTGTTCCTGTTTTTTCTTCAAAGAATATACATTGATGCCGTAGCCGTTGGCCAAGGGATTGTTTATGGAGTATATGGACATGTTTTTTTCCTTTGGGCAGTTTTTGCCTGTTTAAAATGACAGAATAAAACAAGCAAAAAAAATGCCAAAAAAAATTGTTAATCAGTTAAAATTATGACTAATTTCTTTTTTGTAAAAATTTCTTTACAAATAATATTTAAAAGCATAGATTGACACTGCTTTGATATTGTTTGACTAATTTTAAGGAGAGAATATGGCTTTTTTGAAGAAAACATCCTTGCTTTCTTTGGCTTTTGCCCTGCTTTTGGCAGGCAATGCACAAACTGCCAAAGCTGAAGGTTTTGCCCTGCAGGACTGGTCAGCACGCGGCGCTTCCCTTGCTGGCGGTTTGGTTGCGCGCGGCGGTGACGCTTCCTCAGTTTCCTACAACCCTGCTGCCATTACCGAGCTTGAAGGCACACAAATCATGGCAGGCGGTGAATTTATTTCCCTGTTCAATACCATTGTCATGAAAAACGGCGCCAATGACCGCTCCGAAGGCAAGCTGTATTTCGGCCCCCACGGTTATGTGACCCATAAGCTTAACGATAAAGTTTCCCTTGGTTTCGGCATTTATTCCCGCTACGGTCTCGGCAATGACCACGGTGTTTGGGCAGGTGCAGGGGCAATGCAGAGCATTGAGCTTTTGACTGCTTCCGCAACGCCTGTTGTTGCCTATAAAGTAACCGACAAGCTTTCCATTGCCGCAGGCCTTGAAATCATGGGCGGCCTTGTTGAATATAAGCTCGCCAACAGTCCTTCGCTTATGGGCGGTTCAGGAAAATTGGAAGGCGACGGAGTAAACTTCGGCTATAATCTTTCTGCCCATTACCGCTTCAACGACCAATGGAAAGCAGGCTTTGTGTACCGTTCTCACGTTACCCTTGATTTTAACGGTGAATTGGATGTTTACGGTTTTGGAAGTTTTGACGGCAAAGCCGCACTGCATACGCCCGACAGCTATTCCTTTGCCCTTGCCTATTATCCCACCGATAAACTCAGCTTTGAAGGTCAGGTGCAGTACAATACTTGGAGCCGTTATCATTCCTTGAATATTTATACGGATATCGGGCTGCTGCCTCAAGTAAAAAACTGGGACGACACGTGGCTGTTCTCCCTGAGTGCGGAATATGACTGGAACGAATGGCTGACCCTGCGTGCAGGCGCTTCCTATGAAACCTCTCCCGTTGACCCTCAATATGCCGATTTTATTGCCCCTGTAAACGGCCGCTGGAAATATGCCGCAGGTTTCGGCGTGCACAAAGACAGATGGTCTGTGGACGTTTCCTACGTATATCATGACATTACCGATTTGTATTATGATAAGTCTTTATACGGAAAACTCGGTTTTGACCGTACCCAAGACGTGCATGCCCATACCCTCGGCCTCAGCCTCGGTTATAAATTCTGATTTTCGGATTTGCCGCATATATAAAAAGCACTGCTTCGGCAGTGCTTTTTTTGTGGATAATTTTCGGTGTGCGCTGGGATGCGGCGGACAGAACATTACTGCATTAATGTTTCATAGGCAAAATACAGCGCCATAAGCACGGAGCTTTGGCGTATGCTTTCCCTGCCGCCTTCAAACACAAAATGGCGCGCCCTTGTGTCAAAGGCGCCCAAGGTAACTGTACTGCTTTCTTTCTGCAGATAAATATGTTTCATAAGCTGACAGGATTTCTGCCATGTGTTTTCCATGCCGTTGGCAAGGCCTGCTTTTTTCTGCAGTTTGATTTTATGCTTGATTTCTGCAAAGCCCTTGGGAACAGCCAAGCCGATGTGTACGGTGCCCAAGGGTTTTTCACTGCTTCCGCCGTTCGGGCCTGCAATGCCCGATACGGAAAGGCCCAAATGGCTTTTGGTCAGCGAACATACGCCGCCTGCCATCTGGCATACCGTGGGCATGCTGACTGCACCGAAAGAGGCAAGGATTTTTTCATCCACGCCGAGGATATTGTGTTTCATGGCATTGCTGTAGGTGAGCACGCCGCCCTCAAACCATGCGCTTGCGCCGCTTATCTGGGTTATTGCGGTGCCGAGCAGTCCGCTTGTGCAGGATTCCGCCACGGCAAGGCGCATTTTATACTGGGGCAGGAGATTTCCGAGTTCATGGGCGAGGCAGGCGCTCATGCGGTAAAAATCAAACAGGCTGTTTTTGGCGGAATTTTCCGCAAGGCCAGAGCCTGAATTTTTGTCCGTGCCGTTTGCCGTGTTTATGCCTGCAATAAAATTACTCATGCCGTCCTCTGTGCCGTGCGGCTTTTTTTGCTGAATTTGCATTGGCTTAAAAGCATGCCGCCGAGAATGAGGGCAGAGGCGACATACTGTTCAAAAGTCAGGCGTTCCTGCAGAAACACGACGCCGATGGCCAGAGTTAAAACAGGGATAAGGTTGATATAGGCAGCGGCTTCCGTGGCGGAAAGTTTTGCCACGCCGTAATTGTAAAAACCGTAGCCGATCAGGCTGACCACAATGCCGAGATAGAAAATTGCGAAAAGAGGCATCCAGCTTGGGATTTCCACATCCAGCACAACGGGGGTAAATTCAATGGGCAGAAAGGTCAGGGGAACATAAAAAAGCGTGCCGCAGTAGCCCATGGCGGCGGTAAACACCCACGGGCTCATGTCGGAAGTGAGGCTTCGGCAGGAAAGGGTATAGCCCACGGCGCACAGCACGGCACCGAGTTCCAGCATGTTGCCCAAAAAGGGATTGGGAGCAGAAACAGTGGTTTCTCCGCTGAACGAAAGCCAAAATACGCCGAAAAACGCCATGACAAAGCCGATCCAAGCCTGCAGGGTCTGTTTTTCTTTCAGCAGCAGCCAAGCGCAGAAACCGACGGCAAGAGGCATAATGGCAAGCACCATGCCTGCCTGTGCGGAAGAAGTAAAGCGCAGGGCAGAAGTTTCGAACAAAAAATACAGGCAGGGCTCGCAGATTACGCCTCCAAGCAGAATCAGGCGCTTGCGCTTGTTTTTGAGCAGTTCGAACAGCGCTTTCAGAAAGGGAATGCAGATGATGCTTGACACGATCATACGGCCTGCCACTATTTCAAAGGGGCTGTATTCGGTGAGGGCGACTTTCAGGCTGATGAAGGAGCTTGCCCAAGCAGCCATGCCGATGATAAGGGCGATATGCGGAATGATTTTTTGCAGGAAAGGAGAGTTCATGGCTTATTCCGTCAGGGTAATGTATAGAGGGTTATGTTCGGAAGAAGCGCCGTTTTCGGAGAAAAACGCTTCTTTTTGCGCTGAATCGGGCAGCCGGGCTGCGCCTGTGACTTGGCCGACAACAAAAGCGCCGTCGCCGCTGTCCGTCAGGCGCATACAGATTGTCTGAACATGTTTTTCCGGAACAGCAAGGAGCAGGCCGCCTGAAGTCTGCGGGTCGTGGCACAGAAGGGCAGGGAGCGGATCTGCGCTTTGCACGCGGATATATTTTTGGGCAAAATTCCTGTTGTCGTAACAGCGTTTCGGGATAAGGCCGTTTTGGGCATATTCAAGCACAAAGTCCATAAAGGGAATTTTGTTCTGCCAAAGCTCAATATGTTTTTGAGAGGCTTTTGCCGTTTCAAGGCAGTGGCCGATAAGCCCGAAGCCCGTAATGTCCGTGGCCGCCTTCAGCCGGAATTCTTGGATCAGTTCCGCTCCTCTTTTGTTCAGCCTTGCGGCATGGCGGAACAGCTCCTGCTCGGCTTTTTCGCAGCTGTCCCATTTTCCCCGTATGCCCGTGCTTAAAACTCCCGTGCCGAGGGGTTTGGTCAAAACCAGCATGTCGCCGTCGCAAAGGTTTTTGTTTTGGCTGAAATGGGCTTTGTTTACAATGCCCGTGACGGAAAGGCCGAAGCGCAGTTCCTTGCTTTCCAGCGTGTGGCCGCCGCAGGAAACGGCGCCTGCCTCGGTAATTTTGTCCATGGCTCCCTGCAGAATTTCCTTTACAACATCAAGAGGCGTGTCGCAG
>CALUWZ010000012.1 GCA_944324625.1 uncultured Mailhella sp.
CCATAAAACCGCCGAAGAAAAGCATAATCCCCTGCAGCGGCTGATTTATGTTTCCTTGCTGAGTATTTTGCTTCCTTTTCAGATTGGAACGGGAATACTGTATTATGTTTATACCGATTGGGCAGCCCTCGGCATTCAGGGCATGCTTTCCCTGAAAGTCATTTCCGCACTGCATGCTGCAGGTGCGTTCAGCTTGCTGGCATTTGTCATTGTGCATGTTTATATGACAACCACGGGGCCCACAGTATTTGCCTATCTGAAAGGCATGCTTACAGGTTATGAAGACGAACCCGTGAAAAAATAAAAAAGAGAGGCTTATGCCTCTCTTTTTTTTTGCAGCCGTTTGCGGCAAAAACCAGCTGTGCAGGCGGAATTGAAAATCTTTAGACATAAGAATGTCTTTCTTTGGCATATATTGGATGTGTTCGTTAATCTGAAATAAAGGAGGATAGTTCCATGTCCGAAAATCAAAGGGTATTTCATACCAAATGGAATTGCAAATATCGTATATGGTGGTTGCTCCAATATAGCGCCGTCAAATAATTTATAATAAATTAAAAGAAGCTTGGCAGGATGTTGCGTCTGCTTTGAGAACAAAAATTAGCAGAAAGACATCTGGCAAATGTATGTAAAGACCATATTCATGTCAGTGGATATTCTCCCAATCATAGTGTATCGTCATTTATGAGATATTTGAAAGGGAAGAGCCGCTGAGAATATTTGATAGACATGCCAATTAAAAATATAAGTATGGTAAGAGGGAGTTGGGGGCAGGGACTATTATGTTGATGCAATGGGACGCAATAAAGAAAACATAGCGGAATATATTCGTAATCAATTAAATGAAGATATAATCAATGACCAAATGACGTTCAAAGAATACTGTGACCTGTTTACGGGCAGCAGGAATAATTAAGGCAATAATAAGCTTTGCAGCTTGTAAATGCAATGCAATTGCGGACACTTCAAAACGCCTTTAGGCGTAAGCCAGTATCATGTCCTTGCAGGGCCGGAGAAAATCATCGGTTTAGCCAATGGTCTTTGTTTTGGGCGAACAGCAGAAAATTGGTTAAAAATTTGCTGAGAGTGCCGGAATTTCAGGACTGTTCTGCAGGCATACCGAAACAGGACGTAATTTATGGCAAGGATTTTTACGGCAGGCAAAAGATTTTTGCTGTAAAAATTATTAAAAAATAGAGCCGTATACTGATCCAGACGGGAAAGGATAAAAAAAAGACTTCCATGCGGAAGTCTTTTTTTTATATTTGTTCTTTCCATTCGTGGTTGACGCGGCTGATAACGTCCTCAATGGTCTGCAGCTGATCCGGGGGGCAAATGCCGATAAGAGGCTCATTGACGTCCACGTTTTGATTATGTTTAAAATATACTTGATAAATAATGCCTTCAGGGCCGTGATAGGTTAAAGGAACCTCGCGTTTCATGCGGGAAACAATAAATAATTCCATGCCGTCCGTAACTGTGATGGAACGGCTTCCTGAAATTTTAATTTTTTTGTCCGCTTCAGGGGCAAAGTAATATTTTGCCCGTTCGGGAGCCCTGAAAAGATGCAGAGCCTTTTGCAGCAGAATGCTGATGACTTCTTCTTTGGAGAGGAAGTGGCGCAATACGCCGATTTCAACGCCTGCTTCCACAAATTGTTTGTCATATTGCTTATGCAGTTTTTGGATTATGCCTTTTTGGCAGGCATGGATAAAACGCGGATTTTTTTCACGGGTTATGACGGCGATTTTTGTTCCGGGAATTTCTTTAAATTCTCCGCTTGCGTCTTTAACTTTGTCGCCTTCATTGAGGTCGGTAAATTCGATAATGCCCGTGTGCGGCGTTTTTATGCTTAAATCCGTATATGGACGCTGTTTGATTTCTTCTAAAAGTGACGTGATATCTAACATGGTTCACCTGTTATCTGTAGTAAAGATTACGTCCACCCATGGTGAGTAATGCTTGTTTTAAGTTGGTGCGGGTATCGCGTCTGTCCCATACGCCCTGAATATGTCCGCGGGAAAGCGCTTTGTAGCAGTTGTGGTGGTCAGGCGGGACGTCTATGCCCGTGGTGTTTTTAATAACTGCAGGGCCTGCAAAGCCGAGATTGGAAGAGCGCATGGCAAACTGATAGTGAGCGCAGCCGAGGAAACTTGCTACAGGACCGCCGAAACTGTTGGTATCGTAAAGTACGAGGTATAAGCCTCCTGCGCGCATGTAGCGGCGTATGGCAATGGTAACGCGGGGCATTTGGATGACGCCGTGCGTTCCTTCCTGAATACGGATGCCGGCTGTGCCGTGGGAATAGATAATGAGCGGATAGCGTTTGCGGCGTGCCCTGTCAATGGCGGAAATTAATTTTGCGCCCTCCGCAGCACCCACTGAACCGCCGCGGAACGGTGCGGCCAAAATTGCCACAACGCATTTTATGCCGTCGATTCTGGCTTCATAGGTGATGCAGCCGGATTTGAGCTTTGTTTTTTCTCTTGCTTCTTTCAGGCGTTCGTCCAGAGTGGGGAATTTTAAAGGGTTGCCGGCTTCCCATTCATTATTGAATTCATAAATGGAGTTTTCATCAAAGCAGTTGTGCATGAACCATTGGTATTCCATTTTGAAATGGTGGCCGCAGTTTGTGCATACGCCTGCAAATTCGTTGTAAAGATCAGGAGCCCAAAGGTCTACGCAGCCGTGTACGGCACTGTTGGGGCAGGTTACTGCTCTGTCTTCCTTGGCTTTGGGGCTTACCCATTTCCAAGCGCTGTTTCTGCTGCTTTCATCATCCCATTTTGACAGCGTGGTCAATTCTTCTTCTGCGGCAGGGTCGATGCGGCGAACTTTGTTGTATGCATCTTTAAAAGGTTTGGCTGTTTTTTGTTTGATGCTCAGCCATTCGCCTTCAATTTCTTCCCATAAGCGGCGGTAATGCTTGCGCTGGTGATGATAAAAGTCATAGACAAGCCTGTTGTAAACTTCCCGCCACTGTTCTGCCCAAGTGTCGGAAAGAGCACCCAGAATGCTTTGTCTGTTGATATAGGTTTTGCGTGACATGCGCATGAATTTGTTTTGTCTTTGTTCTATAAGGTCACTGCGTCTTTTCCGCTTGATGTGCCAGCGGACGTAGGTTTCGTCAAGATTGGTTTCAGGGTCCTGCAGACGGCGGAGCTTGCTGAAGTTGAACAAAGAAAATCCGTTGGCTTCAAGCATGATTTCGTCCGTGGCGCGGATTATTTCCTGACGGAGAGTTCTGAAAAAATCGTAATGGTACGGTCTTGCGCCAAGGAGCGGTTCTTGGATGATTTTGTCAATATAGCCGAAAGACAGGTTGTCCTGCGCTGTCAGATGCAGATTTTTGGCGCATTGTTCGGTAAGTTCGGCACTTGCCCTTTCTCCGCGTTTCAGTCTGCCTTCAATGGCTGCCGCGCCTTCCGGAGAAATAACGGAATAGTAGCCGTGGGACAGCATAAGGCGTTTGTCCGCAAGACCGAATGCTTCCGCACCGCCTGAACCGCCTTCGGAAATAAGTGCCACTACAGGAACGGAAAGGCCTGCCATTTCATAAATGTTTTTGGCAATCTGCTGGCCTGCTCCGGGATAATCTTCCACAGGATCGCCGCCCGGGGTAAAAATATAGGTGTGTACGGGAATGCCCTCTGTTTCGGCAACGTGCATATAATGCAGAGCCTTGGCATTGCCCCATGGCTTTGCGGAACCGCCGTTTCTGAATTCTTCGCCGTGGCCTTTTTCGTGGCCTATGACCATAACGGACTGGTTGTAGGTTTTTTTGCCGTAGCGGCGGGTGATATAGGCACGGGCAATGAGTACTGCGGGGTCATTGGTATGTTCGTCCTGACCGCCGATTTCCGTGTAGTTGTCGTAGACGTTTTCGAGAATGTCTTTGAGGCAGATACGCTGCGGGTGCCGGACAATGCGCACTTTGTCCATGGGGGTAAGCTTTGCTTCCAGCTTCTTTTCCATGAAACCGAAGAGATCATCAAGAGTGGCAACAGCTTCTTCCACATTTTCAGCGGCATTGTCTTTGAATTCATTAAGACGGGATTCCAAAAGGGTAATGTCGTCCTGATGCTTGCCGGCAAAAATGTCTTTGATATAATTCAATCTATCGTTAAGTTGTTGTGTTTTTTTTGCTAAATCCATATAATCACTCATTAGAATTTTAAAATACGGTCTGTATTTTTAAGCAGGAAGGGAATATTTGACTTAAGGCTTTGGCCTTGAGCGTTGCTGCCTGCAATCACAAGGTTATTGAGGAATTCTTTTCCTCTTTGCTTGGCTGTTTCAAGGTCAGGACCCCAGATAATGCCAAGGGCAAGGTTGGGGTCAAATTCCGTAGGGATTGTGTAAGGATTTTCCTTGGTCACATGGGGAATATGGGTATGCATGGAAAGCCATGGAGCTTTTTCCCACGTGAAGTTTTCGATATCTCCGACCCAAGGTGTGAATTTATTGTCCGTATCTTCGGCAATAAGACGGTATTCAATGCCGATTCCGTCAAAGGTAATGTCGCTTTGGGTATAGCCCAAGGGTTCGCCGAGTCCGGTGCGGATTTGTTCCGCAATAAGGTCAACGCCTCCCTTGCCTTTGATTTTTGAAATGGCAGCGGAAACACCGTTTTCAACCTGAATGCGGGTATTGACTTCCATAAGGAACGGGTTGCCTTCCTTGGTAACAATCCATTCCCATGTTCCCACGCTGTCGTAATTAACTTTGCGGGCAAGGGCAAGGGAATGCTCAATAATATCGTTTAAAACTTTTTCGGCATCAAAGGTATACTGAATGGTTTTTGGATCAAAGCCCGGGGCAATTTCAATACGTTTTTGCAGGCCGGTGGATTGAATGGAGCAGTTTCTGGTTCCGAAGTGAACGGGATTTTTTCCGCTTCTGTCGGAAATAATCTGTACTTCCAAGTGATTGAAATTTTTTATTCTTTGTTCGATAAGCACGCCGTCGTCCTTGAATTGGCGCATGGCGTAGTTTCGTATTCTTCTGTAAACGGAGCGGAAAAGATCAATGTCATGGATTTCTTCAATGCCCATGCCGCCGCCGCCGGCAGAGGCTTTGACAAGCACAAGGGGCTTTTCAACACCCTGCTGCAATTGGAAATCAAAAAGTGTACGGGCTATTTTTTCCGCTTCGCTTTCATCGTAAATCGGGCGGTCTGATCCCGGAACGGTAGGGACATTGAGGCTTCTTGCAATACGTTTGGTATTGATCTTATCCCCAAGTTCGCGGATTACACGCCATGAAGGGCCTAAAAAAATAAGCGGTCTGTCTCTTTCGGTAACACGGCGCGCAAAGCGGAAATCTTCCGCAAAAAAGCCGTAGCCGGGGTGAATGGCAGTAGCTTCCGCTGCGTCTGCAACACTTAAAATTTCATTGGCATCGTGATAGGAACTGATGCAGTAAAGGCTTTTATCGTCACCTAATTCTTTGGCTAATTTTACGTGACCTGAATGAACATCTTCTTGGGTAAAGACAGCAACAAATTTTAAACCTAATTTGCAGCAGGCCTGAATAATGCGGACTGCAATTTCTCCTCGGTTTGCAATGAGGACTTTATGTTGTTTTTCCACAGAAAAATCCTTTGAGCAATAAATTTAGTAAAATTTTAAGCAAACTTACCTATTGCAGGTAGTATTATACGCTTAAACCCAAAAATAGCAAATAACTTTTTGTGGAAAAATAAAAATTTTAAAAATAAAAAAAACAGCAAGTTATTGCTGTTTTGTGAATTGTGTGAGTAATATTATTTGCGCTTTGGCGGAAAAATCAGCCTATTCTGTCATCTATTTCCGGAAAGAAGTTTTCGTCGTCTTTGTGCTCTTCGCTGACAAAAAGATGGCAGAAGCATGCCCCGTGTTCTTTGACATCGATATTTCTGTAAACACAGGGGCAAATGGTGTGCCTGTCTTTTTCCGCATCGTTGTTTGCCAAACGGCACGGACAGTTCAAATAGCCGTAGTTATTGAGGTTTTCAATAAGGCTTTCAAGGGTTTCCATGCAGTGTTCGTGGTTTTTGTGCAGGTAATAGCCCTTTTCTTCTTCTTTTTTGAAAAGCTGATACAATTCTTCCGCAGTCATTTTAAAAGTGCCTCTCTCAGTGCTTGTTCTCTGAAACCCGTGATAATGTGTCCGTTTGCCAGACGTATGGTAGGATAGGAGCCTCTTGGGTTATAAACTTTTAATTTTTCCAATAAAATTTTATACAAAGGTTTTGGATAGGTATCAATGTAGATAATTGTGTAGGGTACCTTGTTTTCATCCAAAAAAGCTCTTGTTTTTTTGCAGTGCGCACAGGTGGAAAGAGCATAAATAAAGGTATTCGGAACATTTTCAGGCTTGAGTGCCATTTTATATAATGTTTGTTCTTCCTGAGTAAGTTTTTTTAAAATTTCTTCTACAGGCTCTTCTTTGGAATTTTTGCTTTTAAAATAAATAATTCCAAAGATTATAAGAAGAAAGCCTATGCCAACGAGTAAATAACTTGCAGCCACAGCTAATCCTTTGTTAATGTTTTAAGTTATGTATTTAATTGCACTATACCATAAAATTGCAAAAAGTCCAGTATCTTTTTTGTTTCATTAAAAGGTTTGTCCGTGCTTACTTTCTGCGCAATTTTTTTTCTTCGTTTGTCTGACCCTTTGATTGTTTGGGGCTGCGGGGCGGTCTGTCCTGTCCGGAATATGCGGCGGTTTTTGCTGTTTTTTGAGCAGGTTGTTTTTTTGTCTTTTTGTCGGGGAATGATTTTTCAGGAACAGACTCTTTTATTTCCAGTTCTTTTAAAGTCTTGCAGTTTTTGTTTTTCAGCGTGCAGAGCAGTGCTTTAGATTTAAAATCACGTTCTGTTTTCTGCGGAAAGCTGACTTCGCAGAGCGTGCCGGCGGGAGCTGCTGCCGAATCAAGTATAAGCAGCAGACCTTTTTTATGGCAGGCATAGCGTGCACGTCCTTTGTATTTCGGTACGGGAAAAGCATCGGAAATTATGCGTGCTTTTTCTGCCGTATTGTGCCTTGCAAGGATTTTATCCGCTTCGCGGCTTTTTGCAAGGTAAAGATAGGAAAGGCTGACAGAATCTTTGTCAAGGCCTGCTTTTTGCGAAAGTTCCCTGAGTTCTTTCGGAATACAGTCTGCCTTTGCGTTGAAATGGCACCATGCATTTTGTTTGTGCGCTTTGGCCAGCGGACATTTTATGTCCAGCGGACAGGGGCTGATAATTTTGCAGGGAGCTTCGTCTGCATAAAAATCATCCGCAAAATCATCTTCATAATCATGCGGCGCGGCATCTGAAAAATCTTCGTCAAATTCTTCATCTGCTTCTTCAGTTTCATTGACGCAGAGATTTCGCAGAATTTGTATCATTCTTGCACCTTGGCGCGTGCCGGGTTCCACGGCAAAAATTTTGCCGTTTTCCGCAAGGGCTTGGTTTGCGTTTTCATATAACTGACGTATCTGTTCATAGGCTGAGATTTTTTTCTTTTCGTCGCCTTCGTTCAGCACATTGCCCATTGTCAGAAAATCCACAGGTTCGTGAATTTGGCGGAATGCTTTGTGGTTCGGGGTGCGCAGGGTTTGTATTTTCCATGTGCATTCGGGCATAAGTTCCTGACGCAGTTTTTCGAACAGGGATTTTCCAAGGTGAAGAGGCTGCGGCGCAAGGTCTGCGCAGATAAAGGCAATGTCTTTTCTACGCAGGTCTTCGCGGGAAATCCAAAGGGCAAGGGGTATGGTCAGAGGGCCTGAGCCCAAATCCATGAAAACTGCTTTCTGCGGGATTGTTCCCAGATCCAGATTGGGAAAAAGCTTGCACAGGCGGATTAAATTCCAAACCATGAAATAATGGAAATAGGCGGATAAAAGGCGCGGGCTTGTCCAGTAGGGACGGGACAGAAATTCCCTGTCCGTAGTCAGATATTCGGACAACTCTTTGCAGGCATAGGGAAGTTCTTTTTTCTGGCTCGGTTTCATGGGAATGAGTTCGGCCAGCAAAGGATAAAGCCTGTCAAAGGCTTTGAGGGCAAACGGGTCAAATTCGGTAAAAAGTTCTTTGTTCATACTACCTGCTAAAAGTGCATATTGTTGATGTATAAGGAATTATAGGCATCTTGGCCTGTCAAGTCAATAATGTCCGCCTGCCCCGCAAGTTCGGCAACTTTGTCCGCAAGGCGCGGATTTTGGTGCAGAACAATGGTTCCCAGCAAAGACGTGTTGCCGAGGATTTGGGTTTTGCTTTTGGCATTTTTGGGCAGAAAACCTAAATTCTCCAAAATATCAAGCGGAATATGGGAACTGAGGGCTCCTGACAGAAAAATCTGATCAATGGGGCTTTTTTGCAGAAAAAGTTCCATGGCAGATGAAAATGCCGCTTTGACTTTGAGAATATTTTCAATGTCTTCGGGGCAGACATACAGGCTGCCGGCGACATACAGGCGTTTTTCTCCGTTGGTTTCCGTCAGGTTTGCGGTAATTTTTTTATTGAGCGGAGAAGGTGCTTGATTCTGCAGGAAAAGTCCTTCCCGTCCGAGAATGCCTGCGGAAAGCAAAATGTGAATAAGGCTGAGATAGCCCGTGCCGCTGATAAATAAGGGCGTTCCGCTGCAGACGGGAGACAGGCCGAAAGGAGTCAGGGAAAACTGCACAATAATATTTTCGCCTTTTCCGTGTACGGCGCTGCCGCAGCGCATGCCTACGCCTTCAAGGGCGGGGCCGAGCGGTACGCTGGCAGCAAGGATTTTGCCTTTGCCGTAAAAAATGAATTCTCCGTTGGTGCCGAGGTCGGCAAGCAGAAAATTGTCTGCACGGGGAAATTTGTCCAGTATGTATGCAAGGCCTGCCGCGGCATCTGCTCCCACAAAGGGACTTATCTGCGGGGGAATGTAAACGGGAGGAAGGTACGGAAGATGAAATTCTTCATGGCCTTTGTTTTCCAGATAATAGGGCGCCTCCATGAGTCCTTCGGCGCTTTTTCCGAGAAAAATGGCTGTCATGGAAGGGTTGGCGGCAAGATATATTTTTTGTATGAATATGTTTTTTTTCTGCAGGTCAGTACAGATTTCCCGCAAAAGAGAGCAGACAACGCTTTGCAGGCGGCTTGGGCTTTGTTTTTCCGTAAAGTGTCTGTAATGCAGGCGCGCCATAACGTCGGCACCTGCAAACATCTGCGGGTTCAGCAGTTTCCCTTGGGCAAGAAGAGTATTGCTCTCTTCGGCATGCACTTCAAAGGCAACGGAAGTGGTGCCGAGGTCAACAAACAAAACTGCCTGCAGGGTATTTTTTAAATCGCATGCGGTATCGGAAAATTCAATTTCAAGACCGGCGGCATGTTCCTGCAGATCATTCAAAACACGAAATTCCGTATTGTCTTCAAGGGGGTGCTTGCAGGCAAGGCGGATATTTTGCTCCTGTTCTTCCTTGGTAAGCAGTATGCGTTCAAGGGGGACAAGTTCGGGAGCAGGACTGAGATATTGTATTTTGCAGCGGCCGCATTTGCCCATGCCCGTGCAGAGGGGACGGGGAGGAATTTCCGGAAGGCTGAAAAGATATTCCGCAGTTTTTTTCGGCGGCAGGCTTTCAAAGGGTACGGTGATTTTTTGCAGCGTGCTTTCATTTGCTGCAGACAGATAAATATGTATGGCCATGTTTTTTCCTTTCGGCAAGTATATAAAATTTGCTTTTAAATGGCAATTATTGCGCTTTGCAAAAAAACTGTATAGAAAAAGCAAAAAAGGACGATAGTATTTTTTGATAAAAAAGAAATCTTGCTTGACCATTGTTTTGCGGCAAGATATAATTATTTGAAATAAAATAATTAAGGCGGTTTGTATGAACAAATTTCTCGCTCAAGACGAAGTTGATGCCCTTTTGAACGGATTGTCAGGGGGAGATTTGGATTTTGAGACTGAAGAAGAAGAGGATAATGACGGGGTCATACTTTTTGACCTTGCCAATCAGGACAGAATTATCCGCGGGCGCATGCCTGTTTTGGAAATCATTAATGACCGCTTTGCCAGACTTTGTACAAATGCCCTGACCAATACCGTGCGCAAGCGTGTGGAAATTTCTCCCATTTCCATTGATATGGCCAAATTCGGGGAATTTATGCGTTCTTTGCCCGTGCCTACCAGCATTAATATCTTTAAAATGGAACCGCTGCGCGGCAATGCGCTGATGATTATTGACGCACGACTTGTTTTTGCCTTGGTGGAAAACGTTTTTGGGGGTATGGGCACGCAGTCCAAGGTGGAAGGCCGTGAATTTACCCGCATCGAGCAGGCCATTGTGGACAGGATTATCCGCATTGCCCTCGAAATCATGACGGAATCTTGGCGTCCCGTGCATGAAGTAAATCTTGAGCTTATCCGTTCCGAAATCAATCCGCAGTTTGCGTCCATTGTTCCGCCCAGTGACGTGGTGGTTGTGATAAATTATGAAGTTGAGCTTGACAACTCCCTCGGCTCCATGCTGGTTTGCCTGCCCTATTCCACCATTGAGCCCATCCGTTCCAAGCTGAATGCAAACTATCAGACGGAACGCCTTGAAGTTGACCATGCATGGGCAGGCCGTCTTAAAGACAGGCTTATGGAAACGCCTGTGGAGCTGAAAATCGGCATAGGCCATACGCAGATAACCAGCAATCAGCTTCTGCGCCTGAAAGTTGGGGACATCATTACCCTTGATACCGATGTTGAACAACTTTTGCCCTGTACAGTGGAAGGCGTGACAAAATATTGGGGCATACCGGGCATTGTCAAGGCAAACAAGGCTTTTCAGATTGTCAGCGTGGATGAGCCGAGATATTCCTGATCGGTGTGCTGACTGAACAGCCTGTTTTCCGCTTTGTGTTTTTGGGAAAATTGACGGAAAAATTTTAAGAAAAGACGGAAAGCCCGTCTTTTTTTATGCATAAAAAAACCGCCTTCGGGGCGGTTTTGCTGTTTATGTAAGTTGTTACCGTGCCATTTGCATAAGGCGTCTGATGCGTTCCTGAATGGGAGGGTGTGTGCTGAAAAGCGCCTGCATGCTTCCGCCCGTGAGCGGGGAAACAATAAACATGTTTTCTGTGGCGGGATTGGCATTCAGCGGAATTTGCCTGCTGTAATTGTCCAGTTTCTGCAGAGCGCTTGCAAGGGCCTGAGGATCGGAGCAGAAGCTTGCGCCTGTTTCGTCAGCCAGATATTCGCGGGAACGGGAAATGGCCATTTGAATAAGGCTTGCGGCAAGCGGGGCAAGAATAATCATAAGCACGGCGCTTAAGGCGCTCAAAGGGCTTGAGTTTTCTTCATCCCTTCCGCCGAAAAGACTGGTGAAATACAGCATGTTGGCAAGGGAAGTAATGGCGGAGCCGAGCACTGCCGCACAGGACTGGATAAGAATATCCCTGTTGGCAATGTGGGCGATTTCGTGGGCAAGCACACCGCGAAGTTCATTGGTATTCAAAATATGCATAATGCCTTGGGTTACTGCAACGACGGCATTTTCAGGATTTCTGCCCGTGGCGAATGCATTGGGGCTGGGGTCCGGAATAATGCATATTTTCGGTTTGGGAATGCCGGCATTTCTTGCCAGTTCTTCAACAATTTCATGAAGCTGCGGTGCGTCGCTTTTTTGCAGTTCCTGGGCCTTATATAATCTGAGAACTATGGAATCGGAAAACCAGTAGCTGAAAAAGTTGATGCCTACTGCAAAAATCAAGGCAACGACAATACCGCTTTTACCGCCGATAAGTCCGCCGATGACAATGAAAAGCGCAGTAAGGGCGGCAAAAAGTACAGCAGTTTTGATAGAACTTGTCATATTTTCTCCAAATTGGTTTCTTACAATTAATAATAACAACTATTCCTAAAATGACAAGTATTTTCTTTTTGGTCCTTATTTGGAGCGGTCAGGCAATTTTTTATGTTTTTGGCAATGCTGTTTCAGAAAAGCAAAACCTGCTGCAGGCATGGCACGGCTCAGCATAAGGACAGGCTGTGTGTTCCGTTCGGTACGGGTTTAATCGCTTCGGAAACTTGAGCGCATAAGTACGGTACGGCAAAATACAGGATTTTGTCCGGTGTGCCGTAAGAGTTTTGTCACAGCGCCGGCAGAAAGAAACTCCCCGAGGGGAGTTTCTTTTTGTTTATTTGGAATATTTTTTGATAATGGCCTGTGTGCCGAGATCACCTTGGCTGCTGTTTTCCATATCGACATACATGGCGCATACTTCTTCCAGAACAGGAAGGCGTATGCCTTTGTCTCTGCATTCGTCCAAGGCAATTTTCATGTCTTTGACAAAGTGTTTGATGAAAAATCCCGGTGCAAAATCTTCTTTGCACATTTTGGGACCGTTGTTGCTGACCTGCCAGCTTGCGGCGGCGCCTGTTTCAATGGTCTTGAGCATGATTTCGGGGTCAATGCCCATGGCTTTGGTATAGGAAATGGCTTCGCATACGCCGAGCGTATTGGCGGCAACCACGATTTGGTTGGCCATTTTGACATGCTGGCCTGCTCCGGCTTTGCCTTCATGGACAATGTTTTTGCCCATGGCTTCAAAGAGCGGGCGGCAGGCGTCAAAAGCGTCTTTGTCGCCGCCGACCATAATGGCAAGGGTGGCGTTTTTTGCGCCTATGTCACCGCCTGATACGGGAGCGTCAAGGGCCTGCAGGCCTTTTTCTTTGGCTTTTTCGTAAATTTTTTCCGCAAGCTTGGGGCTTGAGGTGGTCATATCAATAAGATAGGACTTTTGGGTGACATTGGCGAGAATGCCGTATTCTGAAAAATATACTTCTTCGATGTCTTTGGGATAGCCGATTATGGTGATAACGGCATCTTTGTCTTTTACGCATTCTTTAATGCTGTCGCAGACAACGGCGCCGTCATCTTTAAGGGCTTCCGCTTTTGCCTTTGTTCTGTTGTAAACGCTGACATTAAAGCCGTTTTTCAAAAGATTGCGCACCATGGAGGCTCCCATGACGCCTGTGCCGATGAAACCGATGTTTTTCATACTGTCCTCGTATGATTAGATTTTTATAAGTTCATAGTCCAAGGAGCCCAAACCGATTTCTGCGGCGTATTCGATTTGGCGGTATCCGTGGGTATTGCCCCAGCGGTGGCTGAATTTGTCGATGTTTATGCCGTTGTTTTCCATGGGGGCAATGCTTTGGGCCTGTTTGACAAGATCATAGCTTGCTTTGTCGATTGCTACGGGGTCGGTGGAGGCAAGAATGCCGATATCGGGAATCATGGGCGCATCGCTCCATGAAACACAGTCGCAGTCAGGCGTTACGCTCAGCACAAAATTGATGAAAACAACTTTTTCTTTTTTGTTTTGTACGGCGCCGTAAGCATATTCGGCAATGCGCTCAACAAAATCATAGAGTTCGGTATTCCAGTCGGCGGTAATGGCTTTTGGTTCGCATACGGTAATACATTCGAAACAGCCTATGCATTTGGACTGGTCTACTTGGGCAACTTTTTTGTCACCGTCCTTGGTCATGCTTATGGCATGCGCAGGGCAGACTTTTGCACAGCTTGCACAGCCTATGCAGATGTCATGGTTCATGCTGACACGGGTTTGGTGCTGGGCGCGTTTGCCCCAGAAAGAAGCGCAGCCCATGGCAAGGTTTTTGATTGCGCCGCCGAAACCTGCCATTTCGTGGCCTTTGACGTGGGAAAGCACAACCATGGAATCTGCGTCGTGGATTTCACGGGCGATATGGGTTTCTTTAAAATGTTTGAGGTTTACGGGAACATCCACCTGACTTAAGCCGTGCAGGCCGTCGGCAATGATGATGGGGGCGTTCACGGTACAGGGAGCAAAGCCGTGGGCATAGGCAGTATTCAGGTGGTCAACGGAATTTCTGCGTGAACCGCTGTACAGGGTATTGGTGTCGGTTAAAAACGGTTTGGCTTTTTCCTGTTTGACAAGATCGACAACTTTGCGCACAAGCTGAGGGCGGAGGTGGGTATCGTTGCCCATTTCGCCGAAGTGCAGTTTTATGGCGGTCAAATCGTCGCGTTTGAGGATATTTTTAAGACCGACGGCTTCACAGAGTTTTTCAATTTTGGCTGTTTTGTTGTCTGCCTGTTTTCTGCAGTGCATGTCGGCAAAATATACTTTGGCTGTCATGGCAATCTCCTTTTCGGACAGTCTTTGCGGTTAAATGGTGATAAGTTCGTATTCCAAGGAGCCCAAGCCGATGGCTGCGGCATGTTCGAACTGGCGGTAGCCGTGGGTTTTTTCCCAGCGGTGTGCAAATTTGTCAATATTTATGCCGTTGTTTTCCATGGGGTGCAGGCTTTGGGCCTTGGTGACAAGGTCATAGCTTGCTTTGTCTATTGCCACGGGGTCGGCAGACGCCAAAATGCCGATGTCCGCCACCATGGGCGCGTCACTCCATGAAACGCAGTCACAGTCAGGGGTGATATTGAGCAAAAAGTTGAGGTATACAACTTTGTCTCTTTTGTTCTGTACGGCGCCGTATGCGTATTCCGCAATGCGTTCCGCAAAATTGCACAGGTCGGCGTCGTGTTCGTTGACCACGGCTTTCGGTTCGCACACGGTCTGGCATTCAAAACAGCCTATGCATTTTTGTCTGTCGGCAAAGGCGGATTTTTTATCGCCGTCTTTTTTCATGCTGAGTGCCTGAGCTGGGCAGATTTTTATACAGCTTCCGCAGGCAATGCACTTTTCCGCGTCAACACGAACCTTTGTGTCATGCTGGGCACGTTTGCCCCAAAAAGAGGCACAGCCCATGGAAAGGTTTTTGATTGCTCCGCCGAACCCTGCTACCAAGTGGCCTTTGAAATGGGATAATACCACCATGGAATCGGCTTCGTAAATTTCACGGGCAATATAGGTTTCCTTAAAATATTTCAGGTTTTCCACGGGAACGGCAACTTGGTTTCTGCCGTTGAGGCCGTCGGCAATGATAACGGGCGCGTCCATAGTGGCAGGGCTGAAACCGTGCATATATGCCGTTTCCAAATGGTCAACGCTGTTTTTGCGCGAACCGCTGTACAGGGTATTGGTGTCTGTAAGAAAAGGGTTGGCTTTTTCCTGTTTCACCAGATCCACTACTTTGCGTACCAGCTGAGGGCGCAGGTGCGTATCGTTGCCCATTTCGCCAAAATGCAGTTTAATGGCTGTGAGGCCGTCTTTTTTCAGGATATTTTTTAATCCCACTGCTTCGCACAGTTTTTCGATTTTTGCTGTTTTGTTGTCGGCCTGCTTTCTGCAGTGCATATCGGCAAAGTAAACTTTTGCTTTCATAAAAACCTCAGTTATTATCTGTCAAAATAGCCGCTGAGCACATTCAGCCGTTCAAAATGAACAGGGGGCAGTTCGGCATTTTCCAATGCTTTCTGCAAAGTGCTTATCTGTTCTTCAGTCACATATTCAGTATAATGAAAATACAGTTTGTTATCAATACGGCGAACCCGAAAATCCGGGATATTTTCTCCAAAAAGTTTGGTAAGTTCCTTTTCAAAAAAAACTTCTGCACGGGTAAGCTGCATAAGAAGTTCTTCGTCAATGGGGGTATTGTACGGCAGACGGGTCAGCAGGCAGGGTCTCGCTTTTTGGCTGTAATTGTCAAGCCCCATTGCCATGCCTGCGTTTCGGATGTCTGTCTTGCTGAAATTGGCAAGGGCCAAAGGGGACTGTATGCCAAGTTCATGCAGAGCCCGAAGTCCCGGGCGGTAAACGTTTTTGTCGTCGGCGTGCGATCCGTCGCAAAGCACTGTGCCGCTTTTCAGAGTATTTTGCAGGTGCATGAAATCCAGCATGGTCTGAAACGCTGTTTTTTTGCAGTAATAGCAGCGTTCTTTGCTGTTGCCGGCGATTTCCGGATTTTCAAGCACGTTCAGCGGCAGGAGAAACAGAGGGATTTTATGTTTCGTGCTCCATTGCTTTAAATACTCTGTCTCTCTGGGGTCAATATGCTTGCCCGTAATATGGATCAGCGAAAAGACACAGCCTGTTTTTTGGGCAAAAAAGGCCAGAAATCGGCTGTCAAGCCCGCCCGAGCAGGCTATGCAAAAGGCAGGGCCGAAATTTTGCAGAATATTTTGCAGGGCAAGGGCTTTTTCTTTAAGCGGCGGTTCAAGGTGTGTAAACATTTTAGTTTTGCAGTTTTTTATGTTATTTTCTGAACAGTTTTTGCTGCAGTTCCGCAACTGTTTTTACGTGGAAAGGTGAGTTTTCCTCAAGAGGGCAGTAAACAGGCATGTAGCCGAGTTTTGTGGCTTGGTTCAGGCGTATGCCGTGGCCGGCCACAGGCCGGATTTGTCCGTTCAGATCCACTTCGCCCCAAAAAACCGCCCGTTCGGGCAGGGGAATGTCATAAAAAGATGACAGAACGGCAGCCACAAGGGCAAGGTCCAGTCCGGGTTCCTGCAGGCGCATGCCTCCGCCGACTTTGGCGTAAATGTCCACCTGACCGAAATTAAGGCGCAGGCGTTTTTCAAGAACCGCAAGCAAAAGGTGCAGGCGGTTTACGTCAAAGCCAAGTCCGGTCCGTCTCGGTATGCTTAAATAGGTTCTTGTGACCAGAGCCTGAATTTCTACGGCAAAGGGGCGCTGTCCGTCAAGAGCCATGACTATGGCTGTGCCGGAAAGGGAAGAGTCGCGCGCGCCGAGGAAAAAAGTGGACGGGTCTTCCACAACTTCCAGTCCTTTTTGCTTCATCTGAAAAACAAGCAGTTCCTGATTGGGGCCGAAACGGTTTTTCAGCACGCGCAGAAGACGGAATACCTGCTTTCTGTCCCCTTCAAAGGAAATGACCGTATCCACCAAGTGTTCCAAAAGTCTCGGGCCTGCAAGGTCGCCGTCTTTTGTCACGTGTCCCACCAAAATGAGCGTGGTGTGGTTTCTTTTGCAGACTTCCACAAGCTCGCCTGCGCAGGCTTTGACTTGGCTGACATTGCCGGGAAGTCCTTCCGCCATGTCAGAGGAAAGGGTCTGTATGGAGTCTGCAATGAGAAGGGCAGGGGCTGAACTTTCCACAATGTCGATAATATCCTGCACTCTGTTTGTGGAAACTGCCAGCAGATTTTCATGCAGAACATTCAGGCGTTCGGCTCTTGCCTTGATTTGGGGGAGGGATTCTTCGCCGCTTGCGTATAAAACCGTATGGGGTTTGGCGTCATTAATGCATACATTATTCTTTGTGCGGCATCCTTTGGCCACTGCACCTGCCATTTGGAGCAAAAGTGTAGATTTTCCAATGCCGGGCTCGCCTCCGACCAGTATTGCGGAGCCGGGAACAAGCCCGTTTCCCAGTATTTTGTCGAGTGCCGCAAGGCCGCAGCTGAAACTCTCGTGATTATCCAGACAAACATCTTGTAATGCTATGACTTTATTTGATTTAATTGTTTTTTGCGCCGCATGGGACGTTTTTCTTACCGTTACGGCTTCCAGAGTGTTCCATTCCTTGCAATTTGGGCATTGTCCTTTCCATTGCAAGGATTCTGAACCGCAATTTCGGCAGACGTAGGTTTCTTTAATTTTTGCCATAAACCACCTCTTATCGCCAATTTATTAGCTGTTTTTGGGGGAAAATAAAAGTAAAAAAAATTTAATAATAATTTCAGTAAAATATATTTGTGAAAAAAATAATTAGACAAAAATGTTGCAATCCATTTACAAGGGCTTTTTTTTTGCTAGTATTACAAACATAGTGACAGAAGTAATTTCTGTTGCTTTAGGGGTTATCCCTTGTGTAAGGAAAAAAGACGAATGTATACGGTAAGTATGCGAGAGGAGGGTCTTTTGAAAAACAATCTCAAACTCACAATCCTTATTGTTCTTGTAGTGGTAAGCGTGGGCATTTACCTTATTCCCGAAAAAAAGGAAGAGGTTCCCACTCGTGTGCTCCTTGAGAACATAGGCGGAAAAGTTATTTTTTCCCACAAAATGCATGCGGAAAATTATGGCTTTGACTGTGCTGTCTGTCATCACGAAAGTTCCAATCCTGCTGAATCTGTTCTTGCCTGCGGAGTATGCCATGGTACAATTCCCACTAATGCAGAGCTTGCAGAGATTGCAAAAGACGGTGACGGAAAAACGCCTCTTGGCGACATGCCTTACCATGATACCAATCTGGTAAAGGACAAAAATGCCTGTTTAACCTGTCACCATTTGGAATATTTACAGAAAGAATGGGGACATGACAGACATGCTGAGGAATTTGGCCTGGACTGCGAATCCTGTCATCATGCCGACAAGGATATCGAACCGGAACCGATGAACTGCAATAACTGCCATGCCGAGGATACGGCGGTTACGCTGAAAGATGCCGTACACGCAAAATGTGCGGACTGTCATCAGGAATGGTTTGACGAAGGTCTGAAGTCCTGCAATAAGTGCCATGATGAACTTGATACAAGAAAAGAATTCGCAAAGAACAAGGATTTTGAAATAAATCCTGTTTATGCAAAATGTTCAAGCTGTCACGGCAGTCAGGAACCGCAGGAATTGGTACAGAACCGTATGGCTGCTTTCCACGGACTTTGCATTCGCTGCCACGAAGAAGTCGGGGCAGGTCCTTACGCCAGCGACCAATGCAAACAATGTCATACAAACTAACGGAAATTTAAGGAAAGAGATATTATGCGGCAACGTTTTCAAATCCTCAATGATCCTCGTTTTCGTTTAGTATATAATGAAACGAGAAGTTTTATTGAAGGTCCTGCGCCCCAGAAAGTTCGTCTGAACAGAGAAAACTTTGATTTAGTGGAAGGACTGAAGAAAAAATCCAAAGTCTATCC
>CALUWZ010000013.1 GCA_944324625.1 uncultured Mailhella sp.
AAATTGTCAGAACCTGCGGTGACAAGCCCGAATTCGCGGGGGTAGAGCATGTCACGGCCTTTCATGGAGCCGAGCCAAGTTTCGCATTTGCCCTGACAGTCAGCTTTGCAGAGAGAGCATAAACCTGATTCACAAATATTACCGCGGTTGGTAGTTCCTAAAACGTCATTGTTTTTTAATTGTGACATAATAATCTCCGTAACAAAATTGTAAATTTTCCCTGAGGTAAACTATACGATTTTCTGCTTTAAAAGGCAAGAAAAATTAATAAAAAATTTTCAAAAAAGTAAAAAAAAATTTTTTATAATTTTTTATTTTTATAATTTATTGATATAATATAATAAATTATGTTTTTACAGTTTTACAAAAATGTAAATATTCTTCATTACTCTGTGGAAAACATTTATTTACAAAAATGTAAGTTGATTTGATCAGCTTTTGTTTTAGACTGAATAAAGGAGGAGATTATGAAAATCAATCTGACGTATTTAATTAATGAAGAAAACCCTGCATGCCTTTGGGCTAAGCAAAGTGATAATCCGCATGTTGCCATGGGCCATATCGGAACGCATATTGATACGTATCTGAAAAAAGCTATACCGTCCGAGTACAACGTTTCACGAGCCGTGCTGTTTTCCTGTTCTGATAAGGAGGAAATCACTTTGGACGATGTAGACCTTGAAGCTGTGCAATACGGTGATTTTGTCCTTTTGCATACAGGATGGATTGAAAAATTTTCATACGGCAGCAAGGAATATTTTCTTGAACATCCCTATTGTTCCGATGAACTTATTTATGCGCTTTTGGATAAAAAAGTCCGACATATTAAAAAATTTGATGCCGTTAAAAAAAGTCCGCTTGGCTGACAGGCGGACTTTTATATTATGCAAAAAGTTTTTTGGGATTATTTTTGTTCTTCGGCAGGTTTTTCAAGTGTGGTATGGGAAAGTTCTCCTCCTGCCATGAGGGCACGGTATTCTTCAAGGGGCATCATGCGCAGGGCGCCGAATGCGCAGGCTTCCACGCAGGCACTTACTTCTTTGCCTTCATTTTTGCGCCATTGTTCGCAGAGGTCGCAGCGAACGGCAATAAGACGCGGATCTTTGCGTTCCAGACGTTTCTTTTCGTCTTCGGTTGTTTCCACAAAGGTTTTGCTGATTGCACCGTAGGGGCATGCCATAATGCACATGCCGCAGCCTGCGCAGAATTCCGTGCGCATAACTACTTTTCCGCCGTCATTTTGAATAAGGGCATGGGTGGGGCATACAAGGGCGCAGGGTGCAGGATTGCACTGGCGGCACTGTACGGGCATTTTCAGGGTATCGGTTTTTACCACGTGTACGCGCGGTTCATGGTCTTTGCGCAGTTTTGCCGCTTCTTTGATGGTTACGCCGTTATGGGATGCAATGCAGGCAAGTTCACATTTTTTACAGCCGCGGCATTTATCGGAGTCGGCATAAATAATATATTGCTGTGACATAAGTATCCTCATTCTTCCTGTTCATGAACGTTAATGGAGGTTATCTGCATTTCATTGCCGCCCTGCCAGTCCACGTCGGAACTCATGCAGTTTGGACAGTGAAATTGTCTTTTGTGTATTTCAACATGCTTTTGGCAGTTTTTGCAGAATCCCTGCAGAGGCATGCGTTCTATAATCATTTTTGCTTTGGCTGCAGGGGTATTTTCTGCCAAAATTTCAAAACATCCCTGCACTGTCTGCGGTTCTATGCAGTTCAGCAAGCCGATTTTGAGATGAATTTCATCCACAAGCAGGGCTTTGTTTTGTTTATTTGCTTCTTCCAGAATTATTTTGAGCAGGGAAGAAGCAATAACGGTTTCATGCATATTATCTCTCTGTGCAGGATACGCAGGGGTCAATGCTGTTGACAATAAGGGAAACGTCCGCTACTTCGCAGTCCTTCATCATAACTTCCAGAGCATCCCAGTTCATGTATGAAGGAACGCGCCATTTCAGGCGCAGCGGCATGTCTGTGCCGTCCGTGCGGACATAATAAAAGAGTTCGCCGCGCGGAGCTTCGGAGCGTGCCATGGCTTCACCCGCAGGAATATGCGGAAGAAGGGTATTGAGTTCGCCTTCGGGAATATTGCGGATAATCTGTTTGATGATTTTAATGGATTCCAGTGTTTCTCTCAGGCGTACCATGGCGCGGGAGTGGACGTCGCAGCCTGTTTCGGTAATCATATCAAAATCAAGCTGATCATAAATGAGATATGGCGCAGTTTTTCGTGTGTCAATCCGGACATTGCTGCCTCTAGCAACAGGTCCTACAAGACCGTATTTGATCACATCTTCCGCACTTATTCTGCCCACGTTGGTCGTACGGCGGAGAATCATTTTGTCCGTTGCGTAAATGTCAATGATTTCTTTGATGTGCTTTTCCGTGCGGACAAGGCTTTTTTCAATGAATTCGATGAGTTCAAGGTTGACTGAATATTTTACGCCGCCGATGCAGTTGGCCGCAAGATCCATGCGGTTGCCGTAAACGGTTTCTTTGACGTCCTGCATAATTTCCCTGACTTCCATGACATGCATGAACAGGGATTTATAGCCGATGATATGGGCTAAAATTGCCACGTTGAAAAGATGGGAAGCCGTACGTTTGATTTCCTCGGCAAGAACGCGCAGTGCTTGGGCTTTCGGGGAAACCTGAATGCCGGCAAGGTTTTCCACCGCAAGGCAGTAAGTCAGGGGGTGGCTGTTGGAGCACAGGGAGCAGACACGTTCGGTCAGTACCACGTTTTGGAAAAAGTTCCGTTTGGTGGCAAGAAGTTCCATGCCGCGGTGCACGTGGCCTGAAGTAATATCAACATGTTTTACGCGTTCGCCTTCGAGTTCCAGTTTAAAGTACATGGGTTCTTCAAGCGCAACATGAATAGGTCCCAAAGGCAGAGAAAAACTTTTGGTTTCGTGTTGTTTTGTTTCCATAATTATTCCTTTTCTTCAGTTTGGGGCTTTGGGGCTTCTTTTTTGGTTTCTTCTACTTTGGTAAATTCCGGTTCCTGCAGGGCTGCTTTGTAGCTTTCTGGAACATAGCCCATTTTTTCAAGCATGACCTGTTCCCACAGGTTTCTGCTTCCCGTACCGTGAACCATGGAAGAAAATGGAATAAGCTGTGTCATTATGCCCGCATCAAGGCGTTCGTCAAGGAACAGGCGCTTGGGATTGGGGTGGTCGATAATTTTAATATTATACATTTCCATGAATTCTCTTTCGTTCCAGTCCGCATTTCTGAAATAGGGGGTAATGGAAGGAACTGCAAGAGGTTCCAAGGTTTCTTTGTCGTAAATCTGCACGGTAACGCAGAACAAAATGTCATGAATGGCAAAGTGGTAGGCTATTGCTTTTTGTTTTGCCGCATTTGAGCGGTCTTCCGTGTATGCCGTAATGGTGCAGAGACGGGCCTGCAGGCTTTGCAGGATTTTTGCGGCTTCGGTAAGCTGGGACGGATTTTCCAGTTTCAGCCATGCATAAAGATTGTTGTAATTGTTGGTTGTCCATGTAAGGGGAGGGAAATCCGTTTGGGCAAAGGTATTTTTTATTTCGTCGAAAACATTATTCCGGGTTTGACTCATTGAGTTCTCCTTGGCGTTCGGCCGTAGCAATTTGACGGCAGCTTGGGCAAAGTCTGATTATTTTTTCTATGTCAACAGGGCTGTGTGCATAAATTCTTGTGGCAAGATGAGGCGGAAGCAGGCGTATGGGGGCGCCGCAGCCGTCGCACTTCAGGTAGGGAATGAAATGGTGTTCGGCCATTTTGAATTTGTCGTCCTGTTTGTGTGAGTTATGCCAGTTGTTGGTCATGGTAATGGCTTTGGTGGGGCAGTAATAGGTGCAGGAACCGCAAAGGCAGCAGGAATTGTACCACACCGTATAATGGTAGCCGGTTTTTTCTTCATTGGGGATAATGCGGATGGCATCGCCGCTGCAGACGTGGCTGCAGATGCCGCAGCCGACGCACAGGTCGGGATTGAGGGTTACGCGTCCGCGGAATCTGTCGGGGGTTTTGGCGGGCTGCAAAGGAAAGGCCTCGGTGGCAGGGCCTTGCAAAATATTTTTTACAAGCACCTTAAGAAATTTGAACATGGCGGACTCCTTTGCGTTCTGCTTCTTCAATGCGTTTAAGCCAGATTTCCTTTGCAAGCAAAATTCCTTCCATAATTGCCTGCGGGCGGGGCGGACAGCCGGGCACGTTTACGTCAACGGGCAGATAGCGGTCAATGGGACCCTCAATGGAATGGCCGCCTTTGAACACGCCGCCGCTGATGGGGCAGATGCCTACGGCAACGGTTACTTTCGGTTCGGGAATTTCGTTCCAGACTTTCAGTACCTGATCTTTTATTTTGAGGGTCAAGGGTCCTGTAATAAGCACAATGTCAGCATGGCGCGGGCTTCCGCAGTATTTGCAGCCGAGGCGTTCCACGTCGAAACGGGGAATAAAGGCAGTGGTTGCAAGTTCCACGTCACAGCCGTTGCAGGAACCTGCGTTTATTCTGAAAAGCCACGGGGATTTAGTTGCTATATTGTTTAAAAAACTCATATTTTCTCCTAGAAATTGAACCATACCAGTACAAGGCTGATAAGAGCCAAGACTGCAGGGATTTTGAGATAAAAGCCAAATGCCTGCTCAATTCTGAAACGGCCTGTTGCGGATTTTATAAAGGTGCAGGAGATAAGCATAAGAACAAAGCATTTGAAAGCAAACCATAAAATATTTACAGCAATATTGCCGCCAAGCGTCATGGGGAAGAAAATCACCACGCCGAAACCGAGTACGACAATATTTTTAATGGCGCTTGTCAGCTGGAAAAGGGCAAGGCTTGCACCTGAATATTCAAGGAGCGGACCTTCCACGATTTCCGTTTCTGCTTCGGGAATGTCAAAAGGAGGAACTCCCATGGTTCCCGGCAGGAAGAAAAGATAGGCAAGAAAAGCAGGAATCATGACCCAGTTGGTGATGAATTGTCCGTGTTCTTCCTGATAGCTGATAATGTTCATAAGGGAAAATTCCGCAAAGTTGCTGCCGCCCACTTTCATGGCAACGGCAAGGATAATCATAAGAAGCGGAATTTCATAGGCGAACATCAGAGTCATTTCACGGGAGAAGCCGAGCGTGCCGAACGGTGAGCTGGAGGATGAGCCGGCAATCATAAGCGCAACGGCAGGAAGCTGAAGCAGATAGAAATACACCAGCATGTCGCCCATATACGGCAGGCCGCCTGATACGCCCGGAATGGGAAGAAGTGCGGCGCACACAGCCATTCCGATAAAACCGATAAGCGGGGCGGACTGGAACAAAGGGCGCTGGGCAGTTTCTGGAATCATGGCTTCTTTGCCGGAAAGTTTTATAATGTCAATAATCGGCTGAATTACCGGAGGTCCCACACGGCGCTGCAGCCTTGCCTCGATTTTTCTGTCCAGACCTTTGAAAAGCACGCCGAGGCCGAGGGCGAAAAGACCGCCCGGAAAAATAAGGAGATTGAATAAGGCAGCTCCGATAAGCATAATATAAGAATAAGTATCTTGCATGGTCATTCTCCCTTATTTGTTCTCATTGGTACCGAACAGAACATTGGTACTGTAAATGTCTTGGGCTGTGGACGGAGCAAAGTTGTCCGTAGGCATGCCGCAGGTGTGAATGGAAGTGATGCGCTGCTGCTTGCTGAATTTTTTGAGCGTATATTGTCCTGCATACCATATAACAGCGAACAAAACAGCCGTAAGGGTTGCGTTCCATGCGCCTTTTCCTGAGTTGATGCCCCAAGGAGCGACGTCAAGCAGAGGCAGGCCGACGCTTGCAAGGCCTTTGTTGATGGCAAGAAGAACAAGCCCGGGGAAAACGCTGGTTACAATGCAGCCGAGGGCAAGCAGGGCCATGGGCACGAGCATTGTTTTGGGGGCTTCATGCACATTTTCCATGGAAGGTTTTATCGGTCCGAGGAATACGCTGTGCATGAATTTGGTCATATAGGCAAGGGTCAGAACGCTGCCCACAAGAGAGAGAACGGCAGGAAGCACATAGCCTTGGTCCATGAGAGCATGGTAGATAATCCATTTGGACGTAAAGCCGTTGCTTGGCGGAAGACCGATGACGCAAATGGCGCCGATGACGAAAAGAGCAAAGGTTTTAGGCATTTTTAGCGCAAGGCCGCCCATTTGGTTCATGGAATAGATATGGGTTTGCGCGAGAACAACGCCTGCCACAAGGAAGAGCAGGTCTTTGAACAGAAGGTGGTTTACAAGGTGAAGCATGCCGCCTGCCACGCCGAGGGACGTACCAAGGGAAATCGCCACAACCATATAGCCGAGCTGGCTGACGCTGGAATAGATCAGCACAAGCTTGATATTTTTTTGGAATATGGCAAAGGCCGCAGCCATAACAATAGTGACGGCGCCGATGTATACGGCAATTTCGGAAATATAGGCAAGGGAAACATGGGCGTTCAAAAGTTCAATGCCGCCGAGCACCATGAAGAGCTTGAGAAGTCCGAAAATTGCGCTTTTCAGAAGAATTGCGGAAATGTATCCTGAAACGGGGGTAGGTGCCGTGGCAGGGTGCATCTGAATGTCAATTCTGAACGGAAGCTGAGCTGCTTTCATAAGGAAACCAATGGAAAGCAGGGCAAAAAGCACGGTTACCCTGAAGGAGTTTACGCCGGCAAAGTTTTCTTTGATCTGGGCAAATTCGGCAGTGCCGAGCCAATGAATGACCAAGATGACGCCAAGGAAAAGGAAGCCCGCGCCTATCATGTTGAACAGGAAATATTTAAAGCCTTCCCACAGGGATTCTTTGCTTTCTTCGTGGACAATGACAAAGTACAGCGTCCATGAGCTCATGATTTCCCAGAAGAAGAAAAAGCTGTAAAGGTTTGTGGATGTTGCAACGCCGACCAAGCCTCCGCACATGCACAGGAAAGAGGCAAAGTAACGCCACTGTGCATGGCCGTGTTCCATATAGCCGATGGAATAGCAGGCAGTTGTTGCGCCGATTACGGTAATGGCAAGGGCAAAGATGAATGACAGCGTGTCATACTGGCCGTGGGTTGCGACAAGGGCAATGCTTGCAAGGCCAAGCACCATAATGCTTGCAATGCCGCACTGCACGGGATTTCTGCGCAGCACAATCGGAAGAACCGCACCCGCAAGAATAATGAGTGAGGGGCTTTTCCAGGTAACCGTTGTAAAGGAAAGGAGGCTTATTGCCTGTTCGGACAGGTTGAAGCCGCCGCGCAGGGCAATGAAGTCTGCAACGGGTTTGACCAGCGTATCCAGAACAATCTGCGGGAAAATACCGAGAACAATGCACAGGGCCGCAAGCACGCCCATGGCGATTTTCATGGACAGGCAGGCATCCTGAAGACGGGGACCAGTATATTTTTCAAAAATGAGAACACGGATGATTCTCGTATAATATACGCAGCCGATAAGGCTTGCAAAAAGCATGATTGCGGATAAATGGGGATTGTATTCGGCCAAGGCAAAAAGCATAAGGAATTTGCTGTTAAAGCCTGCAAAGGGCGGAAGTCCCAAAATTGACAAAAGGCCTATGACCATGCAGAGGCCGGTAAAGGGCATTTCTCTGCCGAGGCCTTTCAGATCTTCGATTTTGGTAAGGCCTGAGCGCATAATGAAGGCGCCTGTGCAGAGGAAGATAAGGTTTTTCATTATGGCATGGTTGAAAATGTGCAGAAGGGATGCGGTAGCCGCAATATAGGTGAATACGCCGAGGGTAATGCAGATTTCACCGATCTGTCCGATGGTGGAATAGGCAAAAAGGCTTTTGATTTCATCGGCTTTATACGCTTTGATTTCCCCGTAGAACATGGTGATGGTGCCAAGAACAATGGCAAGCATGCTTACGGAAGGAAGATTAAAGAAGGGGCAGACAAAGGAATTTTCCAAAAGTCCGTAGCCGAGTATGATAAAGAAGAAAAATACAAAGCCGTACAGGCCTGTTTTGGTGAGTATGCCGGAAAGAGGGGCGGAAATGGAGGCAGGAGCCGCGGGGTGGGCATCGGGAAGCCATGAATGGAAGGGGAATATGCCCGCTTTGACGCCAAGGCCGATAAAGAGGGCGACGACGCAGGTATACAGGAATACGCTGACAGGCAGCCCGCTTGTGAGCATGGCGTTGATTTCATAAGGCTGATGCAGCTGGAACATGAGCAGGGCGGGAAGCATGATGACTGCGCCTATGCCTGACATGAGGAAATATTTTTTAGCCGCATAGTGTGCTTTCGGCGTATCGTCGAAGGCAACGAGCACATAGGAGCTTATGGTCATGATTTCCCAGAAAACAAAGAATGTTCCGTAGGAAATGCGTGTCAAAAGCCCTATAACGGAGCCGAACATAAGAAGAAGCAGAAAATAATAGCAGTTTTCGTTCTTTCTGATATATCCGAAGGAATACAGGGTAACAAGAACCGCCATAAGACTGACAAGAACCGCAAAGAAATAGGAAAGCGGAATAAGGTCTTTGTCAAGCACCGTGCATGCAAATGCTCCGAGCGTCAGCAAAAGGGCAAGCGGTTTGCGGATTTTCGGAACAATGAAGCCGCAGACAAGCACAAGGAACGCTCCGCCGTAAAGGAGAAGTGTTTCCATATTCCAGTGAACGGCAAAGTTCGGGAATTTCGCATAAAGAGTTTTGCTGTCAAAGCCAAAGGAGGAAATAAGGTATTCCGTGAAAGCATGGCCGCCCATTCCCAAAACAATGACGGCGGCAAAAAGCACATGCTGGAGAACAGAGCTTTTTTTCACATCGGAACATAAATTATCACAGGAATATTTGTAGTTGTCTCCTTGGAAAAGGGAATGAACGCTGAGAAGCGTTGCCACGAGGGCACCGATATTGGCCAGTGTCAGGAAGAATACATAGCCGTAGCTGCCCATTTGCAGCGGATTGCCTGCCGTAACAGCTCCGTAAAGGATAAAATGCTTTGCATCGGGTGTGAAGAACGGACTGATTTCAATGGCGGCAAACATGGAAAGGGCAAAGACAACTGCCGTATAGGGGCAGGCTTTGGCTACGGACTGCAGCGATGAATTATTCTGTTGTGCGAATTTTATTAATCGATAAAGGGTGACATAACCAAGCATTCTGGCAATGAAATTGAAGCACAGCAGGGAGGCGCTTCCGATGATTGCCGAATCCGTGTTTATGGCGGCGCCCGTCACGGCGTAGCCTATGTCAAAAATACATAAACCCAGAAACGCTGAGAGCGGTTTATTCCGAAAACTGAAAGCTTTCAATAAACCAACCGCAACGAGAAAAATTCCCGCGTAGGGAACAAAAGTTGAATCGATTAAATTTGACAGCATGAACTTCCTCAATTCCTCGTTTGTGATAAATTTATTTTAGTAGTGGTTAACTAGTCACGAATAAAAAGCTTTGTCAAGTGCAGTCAGGCTGCAATCATTGCTGCGGTTTTTGCGGAAAGAAAAATTATTTAAAAATTTTTTTAATAAATTTTAATGAAATTTCATAAAAATTTAATTTGCTTAATAAAATAATTTCAGTATGATATTTTTTCTAGAGATTTTCCTGAAAAAGTAAAAAAAATGTATAGACTTGTTTTTATTGGAAAATTTGTTGCAATTTCCCTTTTTTTTGTGTATTTGATAAATATAAACTGGAATAATGAACCGTAACCAAGGTTAAAGCTTATGCAAAGAAAACATGTTAATATCTTGTTATTATTAGGAATTTGTCTTGTTGTCATGACAGGGTGCTTTCCTATTAATCTTAATTTTGCCGTCGGCAAGCAAGATAATACCGTGTTCTCTTTGGGCGATGACAAAATGTACGGAAATATCAGCAATCAGGTTGTCCGTACAGCCGCAACCCAAATCGGACAGCGCTACCGTCTCGGCGGAGAATCCCCGCGGACGGGTTTTGACTGCTCAGGCCTTATTTATTGGGCTTATAAACAGCACGGCATCAATATCCCCCGTGTGACCACATCCCAAGCCAGAGTGGGACAGAAGATAGGCAGGCAAAACTTAAAAGTCGGCGATATTTTGGTATTTCGCACTGGCAATTCTCCCAACGGCCTGCATACGGGGCTTTATGCCGGGGGAAATAAGTTTATCCATGCACCGAATTCAAAAAGCCGAGTAAAATTAGAGACTTTTGATGGATCATGGTGGGGAGGCCGCTTTATATACGGCCGCAGAATCGTGGTTCCCCGTTTTGCTCAAGGCATGTAATTTGTTATGTTTTTCATAAAAGGAGCTGCGGCTCCTTTTTTTATTTAAAAAAAATTTTAAAAATGATAATTCTTGCCAGAAAAAAGTCTTTTTAGTAAAATTTTTAACGGAAATTTTTTACAAAAGTGAAAGTTATGCATGCATTAGAAAGTATAGCACTTATCGGACTTCGGGGAAGCGGAAAAACGGCACTCGGCAAGAAGCTTGCCAAGTGCTTGGGATATGCCTTCTGTGATACCGACGAAGTATTTAAAATAAAATCAGGCATGAGCATAGCCGATTTTGTTGCGCAGAACGGCTGGGATGCTTTTCGGGACAGGGAAGAAGAAATTCTCTTGGAAATGCCGCGAAGCGGTGCTATTATTTCCTGCGGCGGCGGCATTGTTCTGCGTGAAGCGAACCGTATGCTGCTGAAAAAAGAATTTTTTGCGGTATTTCTCGATGTTCCCGTAAAAGAATTGGTGCGCAGGCTTTCTGCGGACAGAAAGTCAGACCAGCGTCCTGCTTTTACAAACAAGGGGCTTGCTGAAGAAATGCAGGAACTTTATGATGCCCGGCGTTCTTTTTATTTGGAAGCCTGTTCTTTCCGTCTGACGGAATGGGAAGTTTTTGAAAAAGAAACGGCAACAATAATAACTGAATATAATAAAAAAGTGAAGAGATGACATGTTAAATACTTTTGGAACAATCTTTCGGCTGACATCTTTCGGCGAGTCTCACGGGCAGGGAATAGGCGGCGTTATTGACGGCTGCCCGTCAGGCCTGAAGCTTGACGAAGCATTTATTCAGGCTGAACTTGACAAAAGAAAGCCGGGCAATGCCAACGCGGGCCTTGCAGGCACGACCCGTTCCGAAGCGGACAGGGTGAAAATTCTGTCGGGGGTTTATGAAGGAAAAACCACGGGAACTTCTCTTGCTTTTTTTGTGGAAAACACCAATCAAAAATCTCAGGATTATTCTTTGTTGGCAAACAGTTACAGGCCCGGGCATGCGGACAGGTGCTATGATGAAAAATACGGTTTCCGCGACCCGAGGGGGGGAGGCCGTTCATCGGGCAGGGAAACCATAGCCCGTGTGGCAGGCGGAGCCGTGGCGCAGTTATATTTAAAGGAATGGGGCATTGAGATTTTTGCCTATCCTGAAGCCATTGACGGAATTTATGCCGGCGATTTCGGTGAAATCAGGCTTGCGGGACTTGAGGAACGCATGTTCTTTGCTCCCAATGAAGAAGTTGTTCCTCACTGGCAAAAGCGGATAGAAGAAGTCCGCAGGGAGCAGGATACACTGGGAGGCGTGGTGCGCATTGAAGCGCACGGCGTGCCTGCGGGGCTTGGCGAACCTGTTTTTCAAAAGCTTGACGCATATCTGAGTTTTGCGCTTATGGGGGTCGGTGCGGTAAAGGCAGTGGAAATAGGTGACGGAACAAAAGCAGCCGTGAGCCGCGGTTCACAAAATAACGACGCTATGTATTATGAAAACGGCAAACTTTGTTATGCCTCTAATCATGCGGGCGGCATTGAAGGCGGCATTTCCAACGGACAGCCCATTATAGCCAGAGCGCATGTAAAACCGATCCCTTCCGTGGCCAAAGCTCAGAAAACAGTGAACAGGCAAGGGGAAAACACAGAACTTGTTATCGGAGGGCGGCACGATATTTGCGCCATTCCGCGCATTGTGCCTGTTTTGAAAGCTATGGCGGCCATGACGCTGACTGATATGCTGCTTTTGCAAAAACGCATGGATTTGCCCAATGGCTAAACAGATACAGGGCACACTTTCCGCCGCTTCGGACAATATGGCTGAAATTCGGGGCAGCATTGAGCGCATTGTTTTTCACAATGAGGAAAACGGCTATACTATTTTTCGTCTGCGTCCCGAAAATAAGCTGGATTTTGAAACGTTGGTCGGTGTCATGCAGAATCCGCAGGCAGGCACGCAGATAAGGGCCAAGGGGCGGTATACGGTTCATCCGAAATTCGGCCGTCAGTTTCAGATGGAAAGCTATGCGGAAGAGCGTCCGTCTTCAGCGGAGGGCATACGGGCATTTTTGGCTTCGGGATGCATAAAGGGGATAGGCCCAAAATGGGCGGAAAAAATAGTCAGCCATTTTGGGACGGAAACTTTTAATATTCTGGACAATGCTCCGGACAGACTGCTTGATATTCCCCGTTTCGGACAAAAGCGCCTGACAGCCGTCAAACTGTCTTGGGCGGAACATCAGGGCGTTCGGGAACTGATGATATTTTTGCAGGAGCACGGCATAGGGCCTTCTTTTGCATTCCGCATATATAAGCATTACGAAAAGCAGGCCATTAATATTGTTAAGGAAAATCCGTACCGTCTTGCAATGGATATTTTCGGCATAGGTTTTCATACAGCTGACATGCTGGCCATGAAGCTGGGCTTTGAAAAAAACAGTCTGCTGCGTGCCGAGGCAGGGCTTTTGTATACTTTGCTTGAAATCAGCGGAGAGGGCCATATTTATTATCCGCAGGATAAACTGATTGAGAAAACGTCGGCGGATTTGGATATCGAAGAGGGGCTCGTGGCAAAGGCCATTGACAATCTGCACCGTGAAGAGCGCATTGTCATCGACGATTTGGAAGACCATAAAGGCGTATATCTGACAAGGCATTATCATTATGAATCAAAAATTGCCTTTTATCTGAAACGCCTGCTCCATTCTCCCCGCACCGTGCGCTTTAAAGATGCCGAGGCCAGCATTGCGGCTGTGCTTGCAAAAATGAAAATCGAGCTTGCCGAAGAACAGCTTTTGGCTGTCAATACTGCCGCAAAGGAAAAAATCATGGTGCTGACAGGCGGGCCGGGCACGGGGAAAACTACGATTTTGAATGCCATTATTAAAGTTTTTCAGTCTGTCGGCGCAAAAGTTCTTTTGGCTGCTCCTACGGGACGTGCTGCAAAACGCATGTCCGAAACCAGCGGAGTGGAAGCCAAAACCATACACAGGCTTTTGGAGTTCAGTCCGAAGGAGGAAGGTTTTGGCAGAAACGAGAATAATCCGCTTGCCTGCGGTCTTTTGGTGGTGGATGAGGCGTCCATGATGGACACCATGCTCATGTACCATTTAATTAAAGCCGCTCCCATGGGAGCAACCCTTATTTTTGTCGGGGACGTCAATCAGCTTCCCTCCGTGGGCCCCGGCAACGTGCTGCGCGATATTATCGCTTCAGGAACCGTTCCCGTGGTGGAGCTTGTGGAAGTGTTCAGGCAGGCGGCGGAAAGCGACATCATCTGCAATGCCCACCTTATCAACAAAGGGGAAATGCCTCATCTGCGTTCGGGCCTGAAAACGGACTTTTTTATGTTTAAACAGGAAGACGGAGCAGAGTGTGCCTCGCTCATTGTGGATTTGGTCAAGAACAGGATACCGAAAAAATTCGGGTTTTCGCCCGAAGACATACAGGTGCTTTGTCCCATGACCAAGGGCAGTACGGGAACGCTGAATCTGAACAAAGAACTGCAGCAGGCGCTGAATCCGAATACGGAACAGATTGTACGGGGCGATAAAATTTTCAGGCTTCATGACAAAGTCATGCAGATCCGCAATAATTACGACAAAGACGTATTTAACGGAGATATGGGGCACATTATCGTTATTGACAGGGAAGAGCGCGAACTTACCATACGTTTTGACGAACGCAATATCGTATATGCTTTTGAAGAATTGGATGAAGTGGTGCCCGCTTATGCCATAACCATTCATAAGTCCCAAGGTGCGGAATATCCCGTTGTCATTGTGCCGCTTCTTATGCAGCACTTTGTCATGCTTGAACGAAATCTGATTTATACGGCCGTCACGCGGGGTAAAAAAATGGTGGTTTTGGCGGGTCAGATGAAAGCCCTTGCCATGGGCGTGAAAAACAATAAAATACGCAGGCGTTATACGTGGCTTGCCAAGCGTCTGGCGCTTGACGAAAATTCCCTGCGCGAGGATATGCTTCCTTTTGCTCTGGAAAAAAAGGACGGCGGGACAGCTGCCGCAAAAGGAAAGAGGGCCGATATCGGGGATGATATGCCGGATTACGGCGATGAACCTGATTTTTTTGATGACATGGACTTTCTGCAGCCCATTGACGAAGATGTTACCTATTATGGAGATATTGATTAGCAATCGGAAAATGTGAGGATTATGGCAATATGAACAGTATAAAAAAATCAGTTCAAATTTTTTTGGTGCTTTTTTGCATAACTCTTTCAGCCTGCGGACCCAAAAAAATTCCCGCGGACTCCGCAGACAGTGTTGCCGATGAGCAGAGAATACTGCAGTCTGCACGGTATTTTGCGGATATGCTGCCTTTCGGCGAACGCATCCTGCTTGATTACAAGGAACAGCAAAGCCAGTATGCATTGTTTAAAAAACGTTTTGTGCAGGCATGGAATCAGAACAGGCCCTATAAGGGAAATTTGCCGTATTTCCGTTCCTATGTGCAGGTAAGTGCCGAAAAGCGCGGTTTTTCCGAAAATCTGCACCGCTGGTCAGACAAGCATTATCAGGCTCTTGCGGATAATGCGCAGTATAAAATTTTTCCGTCTATGGCAAAAAATGCGCTTATAGTCAAAGATACGGCTTTGCGCCTTGCTCCTACGGACAAGCCTTATTTTATCAATCCCAAGCGTCCGGGGCAGGCATATCCGTTTGACATGTTTCAGAACTCCACTCTGCGCACAGGGGCGGCAGCCAAGGTTTTTCATGTTTCCCGCGACAATGCATGGTATTATGTGGAAGCAGCCAATGCCAGCGGTTGGGTGCAGAAGGAGCATATAGCCTTTACTTCCGCCAAAACAGAGAGCGTATGGAAAAATTCTGCCGATTATGTTGCCGTCACCAAGGACGGTTCCTTGGTGACAAACGATAAAATGAAAGAAGCCGTCAATCTCGGCAGCGTATTTCCCCTTGTGTCCGAAACCCGTTACGGCTATGTTGTTGCCGTTCCGTTCAGAAATCTGTACGGAGAGGCATGGCTGGAGCATTGCTTTGTTTCCAAAGACAATGCGGCAAAAATGCCTCTGCCTCTGAAAGCGGACAGCGTTGCGGAGCTTGCCGAGCCGCTTATGGGCAATTTGTACGGCTGGGGCGGCATGTACAATAACCGTGACTGTTCTTCCACTCTGCAGGATTTGTTTGCGCCTTTCGGCATTTGGCTTCCCAGAAATTCCGCTCAGCAGGCAAAGGCAGGCATGCGCCTTATGCTTACTGATTTGTCCGACAGGGGAAAAGAAGAGTATATCCGCGAGCACGCAATTCCGTTTCAGACCTTTATTTATCTGCCGGGGCATATCGGTTTGTATGTCGGCCAGTATGAAGGCAAGGCTGTCATGCTGCACAATATGTGGGGCGTCCGCATTAATGAATTCGGCCGTTTTGTGGTTGGAAAAACCGTTATTACCACGCTGTATCCCGGTGAGGAACTGGAAGGTTTTTCAAGCAGTCTGATGTCCCGCGTGCAGTCAATTACCATTGTCGGAAAATAAGAGCATGAGTTTCACTTTTCAGATTATTACTTACGGCTGCAAGGTCAATCAGTATGAATCCCAGTCCGTGCGGGAATACTGGCAGAGCCTTGGCGGAAAGGAAGTTTTGGGGAAGGATGAAATTCCCGATTTGGTTCTTCTTGCAAGCTGTGCTGTTACGGCTCAGGGAGTTGCCGATGCACGGCAGATGGTCAGGAAGATAGGGCGCGACATGCCTGCGGCAAAAGTCATAGTTACAGGCTGTGCCGTGAGTGCGGAGCCTCAGGATTTTGGTTTTGACAATGTGATTGCCTGCATAAGCCAGACAGCCAAGTGGAATTTGCTGCACTATCATCCTTTTGAACTTCCGCGGAATTTTGCCGAAAAAAATACGGAATATCCTGATTTTCGGATTACGGATTTTGCCCGTTCCCGTCCCGTGCTCAAAATTCAGGACGGCTGTTCCCATTTTTGTTCATACTGCATAATTCCCTATACACGGGGCAAAGCCCGTTCGCGTTCCGTAAAGGAAAGCCTTGCGGAACTTCGCCGTCTTTTGGATGCGGGTTTTCGTGAAATTATGATTTCGGGCATCAATCTCCGTCAGTTCGGAAGCGAAGGCATGAATTTTTGGGGTTTTATGCAGGCTGTGGAAAAAGAGTTCGGTGCGGAGTGGAAAGGCAGGGCGCGTCTTCGCTTAAGCTCCCTTGAACCAGCCCAGCTGAACGATGAAGGCCTTGAAACCCTTGCGCAGAGTTCTTTGCTTTGTCCGCATCTGCACCTGTCTTTGCAGAGCGGTTCGCCGGCTGTTCTGCAGCGCATGGGCAGGGAGCATTATTCTCCCGATTATATGGCGGAGCAAATCGGCAAAATTAAAAGTTTTTGGAAAACATTTGCATTCGGCGCGGATATTCTTATGGGATTTCCGGGAGAGACCGACAGGGAAGTTCAGGAAACTTTGGATATGGTCGAGGCTTTGCCTTTTACCTATGCCCATGTTTTTCCGTTTTCCGTGCGCAGAGGGACCAAAGCGGAATTTTTGCCCGGTCAGCTTGATAAGCAGACCAAGCAGGAACATGCCCGAAAAGTTCGGGCAAAGGTTGAAGAAAAAAAGAAAAAATTTCTTCATGCAATGCTTGAACAAAAAAATATGCAATTAAGTCTGGATTTGGGAACTGACCAAGGCTGGAACGAATATTATGTTGCATGCAGGCTGGCCGATGTGCCTGAAGCGTCGGAAATTCTGCATTCCCATGAATTGATTTCGGTGCGTCCCTTGGGTTTGGAAGACGATGTTCTTCTTGCTGAGCCTGTGAATAAATAGAAAGGATTTTGTTATGAAAATGTTGCGCAGTATGACTGGTTTTGGCCGTGCGGCAAAACACAGTGACGAATATAATCTTGTGTGGGAAATCCGCAGCGTTAATGGCAGATTTTTGGATATAAAATGGAAACTGCCTCCGCTGCTCCGTGCTTATGAAAGCCGTTTTGAAAAATTGGTGCGCATGCATGCGGGACGCGGACGGGTGGAAATTGCCCTGACTTTGCAGGAAAGCAATTTGGAAAAAGCCGCTTCCTTTGACAGCGTGCAGGCAGGTGCCATGCTGTATGCCCTTGAAAAGCTGGCAAAAGAACGCGGTGAATCTTTTGAGCCAGATTATAACAGCTTACTGAAAATTCCTGCGCTTTGGGCAGGGAGCGAGGAAGATGCGGGAGAAGAGCTGGTGCTTTTTGCGGAAGATGTTCTGCGTGCCGCTTTGGATGACTGGAATCGCTGCCGTGAACAGGAAGCAAAAGCACTGAAAGCGGATTTGTCCGCCCGATTTGCAAAGATGCGTGACTGGCTTGCCCAAATAAATGTTAAAGCTCCTGAAATCAAGGAAAATCGTTTTCAGGTTGTGCGCGAACGCCTGCAGGAAATTCTGCAGAGTGCGGAGGCCAATCTTGAAGAAGGCAGGTATCTGCAGGAAATTGCCATTATGGCGGACAGGCTTGACGTCAGTGAGGAATGTACCCGTTTGGATGCCCATATCAGCCGTCTTTTTGAGCTTATGGAAAATGCGGAGGACGCAGGCAGAAAACTGGATTTTACGCTGCAGGAAAGTTTCCGCGAAATCAATACCTGCGGGAATAAAATACAGGACGCCGCCGTATCCGTCATTGTTGTGGAATATAAAAACGAACTGGAAAAATGCCGCGAGCAGGTGCAAAATCTGGAATAGGTGAGCCATGCAGAAAGAAATGCTTATCCGTATCGGCAACGGCAACTTTGTGATTGCTTCACGGGTGGTGGCAATTTTGAATCCTGCCTCATCTCCCATGCGCCGTCTGCGTGAGGATGCCAAAAACGAAGGACGGCTCATTGATGCCACCCAAGGCAAAAAAACCCGTGCCATTATTGTTCTTGATTCCAATCACGTTTTGCTCTCATCCGTGGGAGCTGAAACCATAAGCCAGCGTATTTTCAGCTATAATAAGGACAGTCAGTCTCAGGAAAGCCCGTCTTCGGACAGTTCGGCACAGCAAAGTTGCGGGCAGGAAAATCAAGGACAGGGCAATCCTGAACAATTTTTTGCATAATCTGTCTTTTTATGAAAAAAAGAAGTGCTGACGGCAGATTCCGATTGTCTGCCGCAGTGTTTTTTTGTTTGCTTTTAGCATGATTATCGTATAAAATTTAATGATAATGTTGATAATATGCATGTAGGAAGAAAATTATGTCAGAAAGACAAGGTGTTCCGCTTATTTTGTGCGCGCCTTCGGGGGCGGGGAAAAGTACGCTGGCAAAAAAGCTTTGTGCCGAATTTGATTTGTCCTTTTCTGTTTCCTGTA